>JALZCN010000191.1 GCA_030863045.1 Actinomycetota bacterium
GCCCAACGCCAACGAGCGGGAGGCGCCGTCCATCCAACGCAACATCCTGGCAACGCGGGAGGCGTACGGCATCACCGACCGGAATGTTGTGTCCACCCCGTACTCGGGCGTTGCCTCACCGGCTGACGTACGTGCCGACACCTCCACGATCCCGAACATACGGTTGCTAGATCCCAATGTGCTGTCTCAAACCTTTACTCAGCTGCAGCAGCGGGAGAACTTCTACGGTTTCCCGGACAAGCTCGACGTCGACCGATACACCATCAATGGTGAGACGCAGGACTATGTTGTGGCGGTACGGGAGCTGGAGTCTGCGTCGTTGGCCGAGAACCAGCGCACCTGGATCAACCAGCACCTCACTTTCACCCATGGCAACGGCTTCGTGGCCGCCCCGGCAAACACCGTGAACTCGGCCGGTTCGGGGGAGGGCAGTGGCTACCCGGTGTTCACCGTGTCGGATACCTCCCGACAGGGCGATATCCCCGTGCAGCAGCCGCGCATCTACTTCGGAGAGTTGATCGACGACTACGCGATCGTCGGAGGCAACCCCGGTGCCCCTGCCCGGGAGTTCGACGGTCGTCCCGAGAACTACACGTATCAGGGCAAAGGCGGGGTACCGCTGGGAGGTTGGACGAGCCGTTTGGTGTTCGCCGCGTACTACGGTGAGCGGAACATCTTGTTCAACCGGGCGATCGGCTCGGATTCGAAGATCATTTACAATCAAGGTCCGAGGGAACGGCTGCAGAAGGTGGCGCCCTGGCTCACTGTCGACGGCGACCCGTATCCTGCCGTGATCAACGGACGGATCGAGTGGATCCTCGATGGCTACACGACACTGGACAACTATCCGTACGCACAGCGGACCGTGTTGGGCGAGGCGACCACCGACTCGCTGACCGGGGTGTCCCGCCTGCCCGACGAGGAAATCAGCTATATCCGCAACTCGGTTAAAGCCACTGTGGACGCCTATGACGGCACGGTGACGCTGTACGCGATGGATGAGAGCGACCCGGTATTGCGGACCTGGATGAACGTTTTTCCGAATACCGTACAGCCCGCAAGCGCGATCAGCCGCGAGTTGCGGGAGCATTTCCGCTACCCGGAGGACCTATTCAAGGTGCAGCGCGAAATGCTTGCCCGCTACCACGTGGATAATCCGTCGGTGTTCTTCACCAATGATGATTTCTGGAATGTGCCAGCCGACCCGACGCAGAACCAGCAGGGCGTCGACCAGCCTCCGTATTACGTACTGGCCGGGCCGCCGAACGGGGAAGGACCGGCGGAATTCCAGCTCACCAGCGCGCTGGTGAGTCTGCGCCGACCGTTCCTGGCAGCCTACATTTCTGTAGGAAGCGATCCAGAAGACTACGGTAAGATCACGGTGCTCGAGCTGCCCAGCGAGTCCCAAACTCTGGGTCCTGAACAGGTCCAAAACAGATTCGTGTCGTCCGCGGAGGTGAGCGCCGAGCTCAATCTGCTGCGGCAGTCTGAGACCGACGTTCGCTACGGCAACCTACTCACCCTCCCGATTGGCGGAGGTCTGCTGTACGTGGAGCCGGTCTATATCGAGCGAGCGAACCGTCAGGCGGCGTTCCCGCAACTGAATCGGGTACTGGTGGCCTACGGCGACCGGATCGGGTACGCCCCCACTTTGCGAGAAGCGCTTAACCAGGTCTTCGCCGGTGCCGGGGATCAGACCGTCTTGCCGGGCCAGCCAGCGGCACCACCTACTGTGGGCACGCCACCGCCGGTCGCAGCCGGTGTGGGGGCCGGGGTCGCGAGTCAGCAGATGCGCCAGGCTGTCGCCGATATCGCAACTGCGCTCAGGCAGTTGCGTGCGGCGCAAGCCGCGGGCGATTTCACCGCGCAAGGCCGAGCGCTGGCCGACCTCGACGCCGCCACCAAGCGGTTTGACACGGCCGCTGGGGCATCCAGTGGCGGGTCCAGCCCACCGCCCACCGGTGGCGGCTGACCGATGACCACCCGATTTGCCCCTCCCCGAACCGCACGCGTAAGGTGGCGTTCACCAACGCGGGGTGGAGCAGCTCGGTAGCTCGCTGGGCTCATAACCCAGAGGTCGCAGGTTCGAATCCTGCCCCCGCTACCAGTCCAAACGGCCCCCAGGACCCTGTCCCGGGGGCCGTTCGATATGGATTGTGACCAAATCTGTGACCACGGCTTCGATGGTGTGCGTGCTGCTCGACGCGTAAGGTTGACGACCGGCCTGCGGTACTGGTCAACAACAGCAACTGGCCGCCGCGGCAGCTCGCTCATCGCCACGCACCCCGGCACAGGCTGGCCTGGGGGACGAATGGAACAATCTGCGCATGGCCTTCTTGTCGACGACACTCCGCGCGTTGATCTCCTGCCCAGGGGACGTTATGCCGGAGGACCTGGCCGTGGTGCACCAAGCGATCACGCGCTGGAACGTGCTGTGGGGAGAGCAGGTCGGACACGTCGTCATCCCCGTGAGCTGGAGCGAGCACGCCGCGGCTGAATTCGGTGAGCCGCCACAAGACATCCTCAACCGCCAGCTCGTCGACGTCGTCGATCTCGGAATCGCGATCTTCTGGAGCCGGCTCGGAACGCCTACGGACAACGCCGAATCGGGGACAGCAGAGGAGATCAAGCGTCTTGCAGAGGCTGGGCGTCCGGTCAGTGTCCTGCGGTGCAACAGGTCGGTTCCTCCGAAGGGTGATCACGCTGAACGAGCTCGGCTCGACGAATATCTGAAGGAGATCTTCGGGCAGGCGCTTGTCGTTCCCTACGACTCAGACGCCCAG
>JALZCN010000156.1 GCA_030863045.1 Actinomycetota bacterium
GATGCAGGCAACGCGCCCACCGGGCGCCGCCCGGCCGTCGACAAGTTCAACGGGTGGCAAGCCCGATGTTCGAGACCGTCTCGAAGCTCAGCACACCGTCTATGGTCATTGGCGCGAGGAGCTCTTCTGCGGTGGTGACGAAGGCGGCGCGGCGCTCAGGTGGCAGCGCGGCCACGTCAGCGGCGGCGGGGCCAGCTTCGATGCTGCGGACAAATTGTGCAGGCCCGTCGGAGAAGGTTACTTTCAGCTGCCGGGTCAAGACCTGGACGTGTCTGAAGCCGGCCGACTCGAGCAGCGCAGCTAGGGCGGTAGTCTCGGGCCAACCCCATGGACCGCCTTCGAACCGATCGGCCACCTCGTCGCCGAGCACCTCCCGCAACGCGGCCCCGAGCGCCGCGAAGCCCGGCGAGTCTGACTGGTGTCCCCACACCGCCACGCCGAGGCGGCCTCCCGGTCGCAGCATCCGGCGCATCTCCGCCAGCGCGGCCGGCCGATCGGGGAAGAACTGCAATCCCTGCTGGCACGTCACGACATCGAAGGTGCCGTCGGCAGCGGCCAGCGACCCTGCCAGCGGCGCCGCTGGGGACTCGACCCAGCTGATCGGTGCTGCACCCTCCTGTACCGGTTTGCGTGCGGCGACGTCCAGCATGGCCGGGCTGATATCACATGCCACCACCTCGCCGGCGCTTCCTGCCCGGGAGGCGGCGGGCCTGGCTACCGTGCCTGGCCCAGTGGCCACGTCGAGCACCCGATCGCCCGGCCCGACCTTCACTACATCGAGAAGGACGCCCGCCCAGGGCGCGAACAAACTCGGGACGAGCACCCCGTCGTAGACGGACATCCGTTCTGCATCCGCGGCCGCGAAGCCGCGGCTCCACTTCGATGCTGCATCGTCCATCGTGACCTCCACACGGTCGTTGCATATCAGAGTCCAGGCTGGTGTCCCGACACGCGGAGCGCATCGGCGCGCAGCGGGTGATCACAGCAGCCAGGCGATCCCGCCGGCGGTGGCCAGGCCGGCGCCGATCCCCAGGGCCACAGCCAGCGGCCGCGAGGTGCGCCAGGTTGAGACCACGCCGCCGAGCAGGAAGCCAGCCAGCGCCAGCAGCCCGACACCGATCACAGGACGCCCTTGGTAGAGGGCACCCCGCAGGTGCGCAAGTCGAACTCGACCGCGGCGCGCAGCGCCCTGGCCAGCGCCTTGTACTGGGCCTCGGTGACGTGGTGCGGGTCGCGGCCGTGCAGCACCCGGATGTGCATGGCCAGCTGCGCGTGGAAGGCCAGCGTCTCGAAGACGTGCCGGTTGAGCACCGTGGGGTAATTGCCTCCCACCACGAAACCACTGAGTACTTCAGGTTCGCCGCTGTGCACGCAGTACGGGCGTCCGGCGACGTCCACGGCAACGTGCACCAAGGTCTCGTCCATGGGCACCCACGCGTCCCCGAAACGCCGGATGCCCGCTTTATCACCCAGCGCCTTGAGCAACGCCTGCCCGAGCACGATGGCGACGTCCTCGACGGTGTGGTGCGCGTCAACCTCCACGTCGCCGGTCGCCCGCACAACCACGTCGAACGCTGCATGCTTGCCCAGCGAGGTGAGCATGTGGTCGAAGAACGCGACGCCGGTATCCACCTCGGCGGTCCCCGTGCCATCGAGATCGAGCTCGACCAGCACCGATGACTCCTTGGTCACCCGCTCGATCCGGGCCGTGCGACTCATGGCGCCTCCTCCGCTAGGACTGCCGCGCTCGCAGCCAGAAACGCGTCGTTCTCCGCAGGGGTCCCCACGGTGACCCGCAGGTGACCCGCGATCCCCACGTCACGGATGAGCACACCGTGATCCAGGTAACGCCGCCACGCGGCCGATGCATCGGCGAACCGCCCGAACAACACGAAGTTGGCGTCGGACGGCACCACGTGGCTATCTAGGTCGCGCAGCGCTGTGGTCACCCGCTCCCGCTCCCGCACCAACACCGCCACGGATTCCAGCGTGGACGAGCTGTGGTGCAACGCGGCGCGGGCGGCTGCTTGGGTGAGCGCGGAGAGGTGATAGGGCAGCCGTACCAGCGCCAGGGCTTCCACCACGGCGGGTGCGGCGGCGAGGTAACCCAGCCGCCCACCCGCGAAGGCGAATGCCTTGCTCATCGTCCGGCAGACCACCAGCCGGTCGGCGAATTCGTCGAGCAGCTTGATCGCGCTCGGGCGACTGCAGAACTCCCCGTATGCCTCGTCGACCACCACGATCCCCGCCGCGGCAGCCAGCACTGCCGCCAGGTCGCCAGCCGGGATTGCCTGTCCAGTGGGGTTGTTGGGGCTCGTTACGAACAACACATCGGGCCGGTGCGCCTCAATGGCCGCCACCGCGCCTGCCGGATCCATCGAGAAGTCCGCTCGCCGTGGCGCCGGGATCCACTGGGTATGGGTGCCCGCTGAGATGATCGGATGCATCGAGTAGGACGGGGTGAACCCCAACGCATTTCGTCCGGGCCCTCCGAATGCCTGCAACAGCTGCTGGATGATCTCGTTGGACCCGTTGGCCGCCCACACGTTGGCCGCAGTCAGCGGCACACCGGTGCACCCGACCAGGTAACCGGCCAGGTCGGCGCGCAGCGCGGCGGCGTTGCGGTCGGGGTAGCGGTGCAGGTGTCGAGCGGCCTGCTGCACCGCAGCAGTGAGGTCGGCGACCAGCTCAGGCGGCGGCGGGTAGGGATTCTCGTTGGTGTTGAGCCGCACCGGGACGTCGAGCTGCGGGGCGCCGTAGGGGCTGCGGCCCTTCAGGTCGTCGCGCAGCGGCAGGTCAACAAGATTCACGCCGCTTCCGACCGCGCCGGCCACCGCCGTCACGGCGAGGTCCCACGGAACCGGGCAGTGATCGCCTGGCCATGCGCGGGGAGGTCCTCTGCCTCGGCGAGGGCGACGACGTGGTCGGCGACCTTCACCAGCGCGTCGGAGTCGTATTCGATGAGCTGGACGCCGCGCAGGAGGGTCTGCACGGACAACCCCGAGGAGTGCCGCGCGCAGCCTCCGGTGGGCAGCACATGGTTGGAACCGGCGCAGTAGTCACCCAGAGACACCGGCGCGTACGGGCCGACGAAGATCGCTCCAGCGTTGCGTACCCGGCGAGCCACCGCGGCCGAATCCACAGTGTGGATCTCCAGGTGTTCGGCCGCATAGGCGTCCACGACCGTCAACCCCGCTTCGACGTCGGACACCAGAATGCAGCCGGACTGCCGGCCGGTCAGCGCGGCGCGGATCCGCTCAGTGTGCTTGGTGGCTGGGACCCGCTGATGCAACTGCGCGTCGACGGCGTCAGCCAGCGATACCGAGTCGGTGATCAGCACACTGGCGGCGAGGATGTCGTGCTCGGCTTGGGAGATTAGGTCAGCGGCGACGTGCACCGGGTCGGCACTGCCGTCGGCCAGGATGGCGATCTCGGTGGGACCGGCCTCGGCATCAATGCCGATCACGCCGCGCAAAGCGCGCTTGGCCGCGGTGACGTAGACGTTACCGGGACCGGTGATCAGGTCCACGGGGTCCAGTGGTGCCCCGTCGGTGTCCGTGCCGCCGTAGGCAAGTAGCGCGACGGCCTGCGCACCGCCGACCGCCCACACCTCGTCGATCCCGAGCAGCGCGGCCGCAGCGAGCACGGTGGGATGCGGCCGACCGTCATGAGCCGCCTGCGGTGGTGAACACACCACCAGCGACGCCACCCCGGCCACCTGTGCGGGTATCACGTTCATCACCACAGTGGACGGGTAGACGGCCAGCCCGCCGGGCGCGTAGAGCCCGACCCGCGCCACCGGAACCCATCGCTGCGTGACGCGGCCGCCGGGCACCACTTGGGTGGTCGTCTCGGTGCGCCGCTGGTCGGCGTGCGCTTGGCGGGCCCGGCAAATGGACTCTTCCAGCGCGGCGCGCACCGCCGGGTCCAATTGCGCCAGCGCGGTGCGCAGCGCGTCGGCCGGCACCCGGACACTGGCCGGTCGAACACCGTCGAAGCGCTCGGTGAACTCTAGTGTCGCCGCCACACCCCGGTCACGTACCGCGTCGATCACCGGAGCCACCTGGTGGGCCACTGCGTCGACGTCGACCTCGGCCCGCGGCAGCAGCCCGCGTAGCGAGACAGAATCGGGAAGACGACCGCGCAGGTCGATGCGGGCGAGCATGCCGTTCATCGTAATGCGCCACACCGCCGGTACCGCTGCGCATAGAGCGACCTGGAGCGGGGTTTGGCGCCGTAGATTAACCGGGTTCAGGCCACTGAATGCATCGAAGGGATGCGATGGTTAAGGTCCGCGAAATGTTGGCGCATCGGGCTGCTGTGATCGCTGTGCTGGGGCTGCTGGTGCTCTTCGCCCCGGAAGCCGCGACCGCTGCGGCACCACCTTCGCCCGAGCCGGTGGCGGCGTACCGCGTCCAGGGCGTGGACAACTCAGTTGCCCGCACCGCCGTGCTGCACCAGGGCGTGGACGTGCTCGGTGGTGGGCGTGACTACCTGGAGGTTCGAGCAACACGCGCACAGGCCCAGCGGTTGCAGGCCGGCGGTTTTCGGCTGCTGCCGCTCCCGGAGCTGCCCACGGTGCCGGGGCTGGTGGCGCCCGGTGAGTTTCCGGTCGGATACCGCGGCTACCACACCTACTCCACACTCACCGGCGAGCTGGACTCGATCGCCGCCGCGCGCCCCGACCAGGTTGCATTGTCTAGCTACGGTCTGTCCACCGAGGGGCGCCCGTTACCGCTGGTGAAGATCAGCAATGCGGTGCGCGCCGACCAGAACGAGCCCGAGGTGCTGTTCAGCTGCGGGCAACACGCCCGCGAGCACATCACCGTCGAGATGTGCCTGCATGTCGTTCGGCGGTTGGCCCACGGCTACGGCATGGATCCAGCGATCACTGAGGTGGTGAACTCTCGGGAGATCTGGGTGATGCCGATGGCCAATCCGGACGGTGCCGAATACGACATCTCTTCCGGCCTGTTCGCCCTATGGCGCAAAAACCGCCAGCCGACCCCGGAGAACACCGAGACCGGCACCGACCTCAACCGGAATTGGGGCACGCAGTGGGGTTGCTGCGGTGGGTCCAGCACCGACCCTGCCAAGGACAACTACCACGGCACCGCACCGTTCTCCGCGCCGGAAACCGCGCAGCTGCGGGACTGGGTGAACAGCCGGGTGATCGGCGGTGTCCAGCAGATCACCGCGCACATCGATTTTCACAGCTTTTCCGAGCTGGTGCTCTGGCCCTACGGTTTCACCACCGATGACACGGGCCCCGGCTTGGACTCCTCCGACGCGGCGATCTTCCGTCGGCTGGGCGAGGCGATGGCTGCTGCCAACGGCTACACCGCACAGCAGTCCAGCGACCTCTACATCACCGACGGCACGGTGGGTGACTGGATGTGGGCCCAGCACGGCATCTGGTCCTATACGTTCGAGATGTACCCCACCAGCCAGGCACAGGGCGGGTTCTACCCTCCGGAAACCGAAATCGAGCGCGAGGTGAAACGTAACGACGCCGCGGTGGATCTGCTACTGGACTACGCCGACTGCGTCCCGCGGATCATCGGGGCTCCCTGCGCTGCACGCCCATAAGCGATAGCGTGACCTGTGGTCAGCCAGCCGGGAGAGGATCGACGATGCCCCCAAACATGGCGCGTGAGCTGATCGATCAGGCGCCGAGCTATGAGTTCCGGTCGGCCGGGAAGCTCTGTGTCGCGTGTGGCGCGATAATCGGCAACGTGCCGGGTGACGACCAGATTCATGAACAATGGCACCAGGCCCTCGCCGTACTGATGGGCGGCGCCCGAGACCGGTAACCGGACTCAGGGCCGCTGCCGGACGGCATCTACCCAGTCGTCGATCCGCTCCCACCAGTTATAGAGCCACTCCACCTGGGCGTCTTCATCGCGCGGCACCTCGGCGGCCGGCACCCGCCACCAGCGCATCCGCACGGTCTGATCGAGCGGCAGCTCCCGCCAGATGTCGGCCATGGTGTACAGGTGGTCCAGGCCGGCGTGCGCCACCCACACAACGTCGGCATCGGGAGCCGCGGCCAGGGCCGCCGC
>JALZCN010000230.1 GCA_030863045.1 Actinomycetota bacterium
CGTGCACGCTGCCGCAAGGAGCGCATGAGCCAGCTGGTCTCCGCCGTTGGCTCAGACAACCACGATGCCGCCGCATCGATTAAAGTGAGACGTTGGAGCGCAGAGAGCCGGGACTCCGTTCGGTGAGCACCGCCACCGCATCCAGCCGCTGGCGACTCGGCACCACCCGAGCACCCCGCTGCATCGGCATGGACGGCTCGGACTCGCCGAGCACAGACGCGGCGAGATCCAACGTGGCGTTTATCGGTTCAATCGCGGTCGGCCCTACACTAAGACATGCCTATTGTCCCGAGGCGGGGCGGCAGCAAGGCATGATCATCTGTGTTGCACAAGCTCAAAAAGATCAAGTGCTGGCAATCCACCTCCAGCGACACACCGAAGATCACGAAGAGACGTTAATGCTCGTCTCGCCGATAATTTCTAGGAAGCGGAATCCCTAATGAGCGAGCCGCAATAACCATCGATCCACCCGTTAGGGCACCGATCATGCCGCCCAAGAGAAAGAACACGACGAACCATGCAAATGGTGGGGGTAAATCGGGGTTATCACGAATAAATTCCTGTGAGTAATAGAGAGCGAATAGCGACAGTGGAACCGCTCCGCCGAGGAACCCGCCGACAAAAGGCCACCGCATGACAAGCGCGAGAAAGCCAGGTGGCGCGGCGAACATCACAAAGCCGAGCTGCAGCACCGGTCCCGTCTCACCATAGAGAACAAGGTTAAATACCGCCCAAATGCCTGCAAACAGCACGTAAGTCGCAACGAACACCAGCAGAGCTCCGCCCAAGCGTCTGACGACGGTTGGTGGCGCCAGCTGCACGCCGCCGTCTTCGGGTGAGGGCCCCCTACGGATGTCACGCTTCCGGGACCGATGCGCTTCCCACCAGGTTGCCGCTGCGATCGCCACGGAGAGGATGGCGCTGATTCCCTGCCATTGCTCGGCCGCAAGCAAATCACCCATCGTTGCTCCATTCCAGGCAGCGCCCTCGATGGTACGCCGGCCGCAGGGCGTGTCCCCCGTCAAGCGAAGTCAGACAGAGAGTCTCTCAGCGCACCGTAGCGACGTAGCGCCTCGGTGAAGGCAGGCACATCGCCCGCCCGGTCGCCCGCACCGCCACGGTGGCCATGACGCAGAACCGGGAATGGGTCAGCGATCTTGGTCACCACCTTGCACTCGGGCCATCGCGAGAAAAAGCCCACCGACGATGTCGATTTGCCACAGCGCCATCGGCGTCTGGCGTTCCCGGCGCCGGTAGTCGCGCCGCCTACGCCGCCGTCTGGCCGGCTCGATCAGGCCGTGGCGGCACAGGATGTGATGCACTGTTGAATTGATACCAGCGTGTTCCCCTCCGGGGCGCTGCGGGCCAGCTCGTAAGCGATCCGCTGGGGCCCACCGGGGTGTTCGCGGCGCAACTCACGCACCGCGGTCTCCACCTCGGCGCTGGCTTGGTGCGGGCACGAGTCGGGCCGGCGGGTGCGGTCCACCAACTCAGCCAGGCCATCTCGGACATAACGGGCCAACCAGGTGTGGTCGTCGCTTTACAAGTGGCGGGCCGGCAGGTTACCGCCGCGGGCAGCGCGCCGGAAAGACTCAAAGTGAGACCAGCCGGCTGTTTCACCGTCACAAGGCCACCTTCCGGCTCCGATGACGGCCAACCAAAACAGTCTAAAATTACTTTCGGATCGGTTCAGAATTTCCTACTCTGATAGAAGGCTTTCTGCCGCACCGGAGTCTGTTGGCAGGGAGTCGACGAACCCCGGGTAAGGTAAGGAACGCCGGATGCGACAGGCCGTCTCGGTAGTGGTGGCGGTGATCCTCTTGGCGGGCTGTGCGGCGAGTCCGGCCAAACCGGAGTTCATGAAGCCGGAGTTCATCAGGCAGCTTGTCGCGCTGTGCGCCGCGGTGAACACGCGGCTCGAAGGCGTCAAACCTCCGGAACAACCGGAGCGGGTCGCCGACGAGTTCACTGGCTTCGTCCGCGGTGCCAGATCTATGCCGGCGCCCAACGAGGACCGCGAAGGCTTAGATCGACTGCTCGACGGGATGGACTCAACGGCGGAGAAGTTCAGAGTCGTAGCGTCAACAAAGGCCACGGGCGATGAGGAAGCAGCTGCGCGTGCCCTAAAGGAGGCGACTAACAGCTTGCAGTCGACGGACCTGGCCGCTCAAAGCTACGGCATGCCGCCGCTCAACAAATGCAAGGAACACATGCAAGTTACGGCGTGGCGGGTGGTGCGGGATGCGCCCACGGCTCGTCAGCAGGTCGCGACTGCGGAACTCAACGGGACAATCTGGATGTTCGGTGGCCTGGTAGAGGCAGCCGACCATGCCACCTCTCTAGCCACCACCCGAGTTGAGGGCTACGAGCCAGCCATCGACACCTGGAAGGCCGGCCCTGACCTACCAATCCCACTGCACCATGCCATGGCCGTCACCTACCGCGACGAACTTATTGTCATGGGCGGCTGGCAAGCAGACGGATCCAGCCTGACCGCAAACACCTCCAACCGCGTCTTCGCCCTGCGCTCTGGCCAATGGGTCGAACTGCCTCACCTCCTTCAACCCCGCGCGGCCGGCGCAGCCGCCGTTGTCGGCGACAACATCATCGTCGTCGGCGGGCAGGACGCCAACGACAAACTCATCGCCACCACCGAAATCTTCGACGGCAAACGCTGGCGCACCGCCGCCGCCATCCCAACCCTGCGTGAGCACCTCGCCGCCGCCTCTGACGGCACCTACCTCTACGCCGTCGGCGGACGAGCCCTGTCAGCTGACAAAAACACCGCAGCCCTGGAACGCTACGACCCCCGCACCAACCGCTGGGAGCAACTCCCACCCATGCCCACCGCTCGCGGCAGCCTCGGCGCCACCCTCGCCGACAACCGCCTCGTCGTCGTAGGCGGCGAACAACCCGTCGGCGTCTACGACACCGTCGAGGCCTTCGACATCAGCACCAAAACCTGGACCGCCCTGCCCCCGCTGCGCATCCCACGCCACGGCCTCGGCGTCGCCGCCGTGGGCACTACCGTCTACGCCCTCAACGGCGCAGCCCGACCATCCCACACCCACTCCACCACAGCCGCAGGAGCCCTGCCCTTTTCCTAGGTAGCTGCCCAAGCACGACTTGTGTCATACGGTGGCCGCTGGCCGTGCGTCGACCAGGCAAGTTCGAGAGGCGGCGAGGCCTGCGCGACATCGCCACTCAACCCGGAGCCCCCGGCGCGGCCAGGCCACGCGGTCCGAGATGACGAGCACAACGCTGGAGAGCGCCATGAACGCGCAGGTATAGAGCACCAGCGAGCGGCCGATCGTCTCGTTCCCGTTGTGCAGCGTGCTCTCACGGTCCTCATGATCAAATCGCCGGCCTCATTGCGCTCTTGCTGCAGCGAGAACCGACCGTGACCCCGAAGAGGTCCAACAG
>JALZCN010000577.1 GCA_030863045.1 Actinomycetota bacterium
GTGCTACGCCTACCACGGCGACCTGGACCTGCTGGGCCACCTCTACGGCGTTGGGTCGCTGCCGTGGCGGCTGCAGCTTACCCATATCGACCGCCTGGCTGCCACGATCGCCGAAGGGCTGCCCCCGGGGGTTCAGCTGGTGGTGATCGCAGACCACGGCATGGTAACCGTGTCGGAGCAGGCAAAGCTCGACTTCGATACCGAGCCGGCGCTGCAGGCCGGGGTTCGCTTGCTGGGAGGAGACTCACGGGCCCGATACGTCTATACCGAGCCGGGCGCCACCGACGATGTGCTCGCGGCCTGGCGTGCGCTGATCGGGGACCGAGCGTGGATCTACACCCGCGACGAGGCCATCGCGGCCGGATGGTTCGGCTCTGAGGTCGAACAGCACATCCGTGAGCGCATTGGTGACCTCGTCGTTGCCGCACGTACGGACTTAGCCATCGTGCAGTCCCGGGTCGCACCCAGGCTGGCTGGCCTGATTGGCCACCACGGTTCGTTGACCGAGGACGAGCAGCTAGTGCCGTTGCTGGTATTCAGGCAGGACTGAACCCTGGCGCACGTGCCCGTCTGACTAGCGTACGCAGCGTGGTGCTTGTGGTTTCGGTATCACGATCGGCTGTCGAGGTGGGTGGACATGTGCTCCAGGGCTACCGTCGTTCTCGCGGTGCTACTTGGGTTGACGTTGTTCACCGTGCCCGCCTCGGCGGCGAGTGAGTCGATCGACAGCACCAGATTGCGCGATGCGCTGACCGTGTCGGGCATCCGCGAACACCAGCGAGCGTTGCAGTCGATCGCGGACGCCAACAACGGCACCCGTGCCAGTGGCACCGCCGGCTACCAGGCGTCCGCCGACTATGTGCGGGACCGGCTGGTGGCTGCTGGTTACCAGGTCGTCGTGCAGTCGTTCCAGTTCCCGTTCTTCGCCGAGCTCGCTCCTCCGGTGCTGCGCAGGGAGAACTCCAACGCCCGCGCGTACCAGCCGGTCACCCAGGTGAAAGTGCTGGAATTCTCCGGCAGCGGCGACGTCACGGCACCGATCCAGCCGGTTGACGTCACCCTGCCGCCGGCGCCGGCGCCAAGCTCGACCAGCGGTTGCGAGCTGACCGACTTCGCCGCTTTCACCAAGGGCAACGTGGCCCTGCTGCAGCGCGGCACCTGCCCGTTCGCGGACAAGGCACGCAACGCACAGCTGGCCGGTGCCAGCGCGGTGATCATCTTCAACGAGGGTCAGCCCCATCGCAGGGACGTCGTCAGCGGCAGGCTGGCCCAAAACGGGACCGTAGACATCCCGGTGCTCGGGACGAGTTTCACGGTCGGCGCCGAACTGGCTGAGGCAGTCGGTGGCCCCGTCCAGGTAGTGACCCACACCACTGCGGGGCTCCGGGACACGGTCAACGTGATCGCGGACAGTCCGACCGGCCGGGATGACCGGGTGGTTGTGGTCGGCGCGCATCTGGACTCGGTGGTCGAAGGGCCAGGCATCAACGACAACGGAAGCGGGACGGCGGCCATCCTGGAGATCGCCGAGCAGCTAGCTGCGCTCCGCATCGAGCCGCGCAACACGCTGCGGTTCGCTTTCTGGGGCGCCGAGGAGTTAGGCCTGCTCGGCTCGAGGTACTACGTCGCCACGCTGCCGCCGGAGCAGCGGTCCCACATCGCGGTCAACCTGAACTTCGACATGCTGGGCTCGCCGAACTTCGTCAACTTCGTCTACGACGGGGACGGCTCCAGCTCGCTACCTGCGGGGCCGCCTGGGTCCGGCCCAGTCGAGCAGGTCTTCATCGACTACTTTGCTGCCCAACGTCTGGCAGCGGTGCCGACGCCGTTCACCGGACGCAGCGATTACGGCCCATTCGTCGAGGTCGGCATCCCGGCGGGTGGCTTGTTCAGCGGCGCGGAGGGGATCAAGACACCCGAACAGGCCGCCCAGTTCGGCGGCACCGCAGGGCTGCCTTATGACAGTTGCTACCACAAGGCGTGCGACACGGTGGACAACGTCAATGAGCCGGCGTTGGACCAGCTCGGCGACGCGGCTGGGCATGCCGTGCTGACGTTCGCGCTCACCACGTCGGAAATCCCTGCGGGACCCAGACGCTGATCAGTGCGTCGATGCGGGCGCCGCGATTGCTTAGCGGCCGTCGCGGGGCCCACGGG
>JALZCN010000239.1 GCA_030863045.1 Actinomycetota bacterium
CCCTTGAAGAGCCCCCAACTCCCGCAGCAGCGCGATGCCGTCAGAGATCTGCCGGCGCTCCGGTGGGTCGATGAACGGGAACGCGGCCACGTCACCCAGCTTCAGCGCCGCCATCTGCAGGATCACCGATGCGAGATGGGTACGCAGGATTTCCGGATCGGTGAACTCCGGCCGCGACTGGAAGTCCTCCGCGGAGTACAGCCTGATGCAGACACCGTCGCTGGTGCGGCCGCAGCGCCCGGCGCGCTGGATGGCCGAGGCCTTCGATATGGGTTCGATCGGCAGCCGCTGCACCTTGAGCCGGCGGCTGTAGCGCGAGATCCGGGCTGTGCCGGGGTCGATCACGTAGCGGATCCCCGGCACGGTCAACGACGTCTCCGCGACATTGGTGGCCAGTACGATCCGACGAGACCGATGCGGCTGGAAGACTCGGTGCTGATCGGCGGCCGACAGTCGCGCATACAGCGGCAGGATCTCGATGTCCGGCAACTTCAGCGCCTGCAAGGCATCCCGGGTGTCCCGGATCTCCCGCTCACCGGAGAGGAACACGAGCATGTCGCCCGTGCCTTCGGTGCGCAGTTCCGCCACCGCGTCGCAGATGGCTTGGGTCTGGTCGCGATCGTCTGCGGGATCTGCACCATAGGGGCGGTATCGGATCTCAACCGGATAGGTACGGCCGGTGACCTCGATTACCGGTGCACCGCCGAACTGGCGGGAGAACCGCTCGGGGTCAATGGTCGCCGAAGTGATGATGACCCTGAGGTCGGGACGGCGAGGGAGCAGCCGTTTGACGTAGCCCAGCACAAAATCGATGTTCAGCGAGCGTTCGTGAGCCTCATCGATGATCAGCGTGTCGTACTGTCGCAGCAACCGGTCGGACTGGATCTCGGCCAGCAGGATGCCGTCGGTCATCAGCTTGACCAGGGTGTCGTCGGATGCCCGATCGGTGAACCGCACCTTCCAGCCGATCGCCCCACCGACCACGACATCCAGCTCATCGGCGATGCGTTCGGCCACCGTGCGAGCCGCCAGCCGACGCGGCTGGGTATGTCCGATCGTGCCGCGGATCCCGCGGCCCAGCTCTAAGCAGATCTTGGGGATCTGGGTGGTCTTTCCGGACCCGGTCTCCCCGGCGACGACCACGACCTGATGGTCGCGGATCGCCGCGGCAATCTCATCCTTGCGCTGGCTGATCGGTAGAGCCGGTGGATAACGGATCTTCGGCACGGCTGCCTGCCGGCGAGCAACCCGATCGGCCGAAGAACCGGGCACGGGCGACGATCGCTCCTTCGGTGACTGTCTTGCCTGATGCATCATTTAGCCTCGTCACGACTCTAGAGCACTAGTTACTGCCGGGTCACAAGTCGTACATTGGTGAGGTGCAGCTCGCCTACGACAGGTGCGGCGCGGGGCCTCCACTGGTTCTGCTGCACGGGGCCGGGCACCGGCGGCAGGGATGGCTTCCCGTCATCGACCGATTGGCCAAGCATCGCGAGGTGATTTTTCTCGACTTTCCGGGTTTCGGCGAGTCCCCTCCGCTGCCCGATCACCTGCCTTACGAGCTGGAGACCGCGGTAGTCGTCATGTCTGAGTTTTTCGCGAGCCTGGGCCTGGAACGGCCGCATGTGGCCGGGAACTCGATGGGCGGCCTGGTCTCCCTTGTACTGGCGCAACGACAGATGGTTCGCAGTGCAACGGCGCTATCCCCGGCCGGGCTGTGGACCCCGCTTGAACGGCGCTTGTCGCTGTGCCTCGTGCGGTCGATACACCGCTCTGCGCGGCACATGCCACCGAAGCTCGCGACCCGGTTGGCCCAGACGCCGGCTGGGCGCGCATTCATGACCGGCATCCTCTTTGCTCGCCCGGACCTGCTCGAGCCAGAGGTGTTGCTCGAGGACATGCGGGCGATGGTCGATGCCGTGGGCTTCGGCCCCAGCCTGGCAGCTGGCGAAAAGATCATCTTTACCGGTACCGCGCCCGCCGATGTGCCGGTCACCATCGCATGGGGAGCCAGGGACTTCATCTTCCGGAGGCCCCGAGCCGAATCGATCATCCGGCTGATCCCCCACGCTCGGCTATTGCGGTTGCCCGGCTGCGGGCACGTCCCGATGAACGACAATCCCGAGCTAGTGGCCCACGTCCTGCTCACCGGCAGCGATCACGAGGATCCGGGGGTTCGCATCCCATGACCCTTTACCACGCCTGATCTCCGAGTTCGACCACGGTGCGGTCCTCGATTGGCCGAGAGTTCTGCTGTCGAGCTCGGGACCTTAGGAGGGGTTCGCGTTAGCGGGTGTCGAGTACGAGGTAGCCCTCCGCCAGGCGGCCATCCGCCAGCCCTGCGGCTCGAGCCTGCATGGATCCCCATTTTCGCATCCGCTCCTCGAGGGTCGTCCAGTGCGCGGTTTGGCTGGCGTGCGCGCGCAGTGCGGCGATCTTGCGGTGGAAGGTGTCGGTGATGTCGACGTAGTGATCGGCCCGGTCGTTGGAGCTCGTCACCCACACCTCAGGCACAACGTGCGCGTCCAGGCCCTCCTCGGCGAGCAGTTCGGGATGTGCGAACGGATTGCGGGCGTCGGGGTAAATCGCGCACAGTGCAGCTTCCCCGGCGGCCTGGTGATCGGGGTGGCTGCTGTAGAGGCTTCGCAAGTCGCGGTGGGGGGATTGGATCACGACCCGGTCCGGGCGAGTCCGGCGGATGGTCCGGGTGATGTCACGCCGCAGTTCAAAACTGACCTCCAACCGGCCGTCGGGGTAGCCAAGGAACTCGACGTCGGTCACGCCCAGCGTGGCGGCCGCCTTGCGTTGCTCGTCCTGCCGGATGCCCCCGATCGCGGTGCGGGGCACGCCGAGGTCGTAACCACCGGCGTCACCATCGGTCACAATGCAGTAGGACACCGTGAGACCGGCGTCCGTCCAGGTGGCGAGCGTGCCGCCGGATCCGAAGTCCACATCATCCGGATGTGCCGCGACCAACAGAATCCGCTGCACCGTCGGCGGCTGCTCTGCCACGGCACCCTCCTCCACGTCGGCGTCACTACCCGGCAACGCGAACGGCCCCGGCAGGCTTCCCGTCTGCCCGGCGACCGTTACCCGGCCGCGGCGTCCGGCCAGCGCTCACGGACTCACGGGCGCTCTGTCGCTGAATCCAGCCACAGGCCCCCGCTTGATCGAATGCCTTGCGCCCGGTTCGAGCTGCCGGCCTCAGACCTTGGGCAGCGGCTCGTCCTTCCACAGGCCCTGTAGCTGGGACGCGTGCGGGGACAGGCTGTGGGAGCAGCCGGCCCCGCCGTATCCGATGTAGTTGCCGTTGGCGTCCCGCCGCCCGCCGTTCATCACGGCGCTGAGGCCGTGGTGAGTCATCATGCTGCGGATTCCGGCGGTGATGTTGGCCACCGGGTCGGTGATGGGGCGGTCGGCAAGGCTGGGCAGCACGCAGGCTTTGAAGGTACTGGGAATGGTTTGCATGAGACCCTGCGACGGAATGCCCGCTCTGGCGTTGCTGTCCCAATTGTTGATCGCGTTGGGGTTCCCACCGGATTCATGCATGATGATTTTCTTGACCCCGGGAGCGAGGGCCTGGGGCAGGCCCATCAGCCCGAGCGCTTTAGCGATCCAGCCGTCCAGGCTGTGACTGTTGCCGGCTTGGTAGGGCTTGCCAAGGCGGTTGCGAACCGCCTCTGCGCGGGCCGCCCGCTCCACCCGCTCGACCCGCTCGACGGCGCGCCGTAGGGCAGGCAGTCCGGTTGTGGAATCCCGAACGCCGTTGAGCTGAAGGATCTCGGGCTCCAGGGACGGGCCGGTCACTGCAGCCGGTGCGACATCGACTACCTGCTCGGACTCCGCCACTGCCGTGGCTTGCATGGTGTGACCGGCCACGGCCAGCGCACCAGCGGCCAAGGCCGCCGTCACCGCCTGACCTCGTAGCGCGGGGCTCGGGCGAGGAATGCGATGAGTTCCACGAGGTTTAGCGGCGGGTGTGGCCGGGAAGGTTACGTCGGAATGGTGTCGACGGCCGCGGGGGGAGCGGTGACGCGCCAACTGTAATTCCCTTTCACGCCGGGACCTGATGCGCGCGCTGGGATGGCAGCATCCCCGGTTTCGCAAGTGGGGAGCGACGCGTGCTCGCAACCAGATCGTGATCTGCGACCGCCGGAAGGTAACGGTAAGGCCACAGCCGCGGCAAACCCCGTAACCGCTCCGGTGTGTCGTTTGCGCCCGGTGTGGCAGCCGGCGCGGCGAGCGGTCGCAACTGACCCGTGGATCAGTCCCGGCATCGACCGCGCCGACGACGAACGGTCACGGTGTCGGTACGACCTCAGTCGGCGTCGGCCGGGGTGACTCTGCGGACGTAGAGCAGGACGTCGCCGTTCTCCACCGCGTCCACCTCAGGAGCGTCCACCCGGTACAGCTGGCCACCCCGCACCACCCCCAGCACGATGTCGGGCAGATGCCGCGGCGAGCCACCGATCTCGTCGGGCTGCACTTGCCGTTGGGCGATGGCCAGTCCGGCCTCCGGGGTGAGCAGGTCTTCGACCAGGTCGACCACCGCAGGTGCCTTCGTGGCGATGCCGAGCAGGCGGCCCGCGGTCTCCGAGGACACCACAACGGAGTTGGCACCGGACTGTCGCAGCAGATGCACGTTCTCCCGCTCGCGCACCGCGACCACGATGTGCGCCTTCGGCGCCAGCTCCCGGGTAGTCAGTGTGACCAGCACTGCGGCATCGTCTCGGTTGGTGGCGATCACCACGGCCCGGGCCCGGGTCACCCCGGCCAGGCGCAGCACGTCGGATCGGGTGCCGTTACCGGTCACCGTCACCAGGCCGCGCGCATTGGCCGCTTCCAGCGCGCTGGGATCGGTGTCGACGACGACCACATCGACGGCTTCGTCATCGTCACCGAACATGGAGCCCACCGCGGAACGACCTTTGGTGCCGTAACCGACGACGATGACGTGATCGTTCACCTTGCGCCTCCAGCGTTGGATCTTCAGCGTCTGCCGGGACCGCTCAGTAAGCACCTCCAGAGTGGTCCCGACCAACACGATGAGGAACAGCACTCGCAGTGGGGTGATGACCAAGACGTTCAGCAACCGGGCGGACTGACTGACCGGCGTGATGTCGCCGTATCCGGTGGTGGACAGCGACACGGTCGCGTAGTAGAAGCAGTCCAGCAGGGTCAGGCCGTCTTCGTTGACATCGCGGTAGCCGTTGCGGCCGAGGTACACCAGCAGCACCGTGACGGTGAGTGCCAGGCTTGCGCCGACGATCCGGCGCCCGATCGACGCGGCGGGACCTCGCCGGCTCTCCGGGATCCGCAGGACGCCCACCAGCGCGTGATCCGGGTGGTCGGTGAGGCGATCGAAGCTGCCCCGAGCGACCCGCTTCATGGCCGCGGGTAGTCAGCGCTCGGCTGCCGATGCCGGGCACAGGACCTCACCGTGATCACGACGCACAGGTGCCGGTGGGAACCTCGGTCGTCAGATCCGGCGCTTCTGCAATGTCGTCGGCGATTTCTTCTTCGGTAAGCACGAACCCGGTCTCCTCGTTGTCCACCGCAGCCCCGAACACCAAGCCGAGCACTTGGCCCGAACCGTTGAGCAGCGGGCCGCCGGAGTTCCCACTACGTACCACAGCGCGCACGGTGTAGACGTTGCGGACCACGGTCGAGGTGCTGTAGATATCTGGACCACGCAGCTTGATGCGGTCCCGCACCCGGGCGGCCGACGCGGTGTACGGCCCGTCCAGCGGGTAGCCGAGCACCAACGCGTTCGTCCCGGTGGGCGTCGGAGTGGAAGTCAGCGGCAGCACCGGCGCCCTCAGCCCGGGTACCCGCAGGACTGCCACGTCGGTCTGCGGGTCATAGCGCACCACCGTGGCCTGTAGCGACTCGCGACCGCTTTCCACCGATACCGAGTCGGTGCCAGCGACCACGTGCGCATTGGTGATCACCCGCTGCGGAGCCACGACGAACGCGGTGCCCTCCAACGCCCGGGAGCACGATCTCGCACGGCCACGGACCTTGAGCACGCTGGATTGGACCTGCCGCACCACCGGGCTGCTGAGCAGGACCGGATCCGCCGGGCCGACGTCAGTGACCGGGGTGGCAGTGAAGGGCGGAAGAATGTTGGGAAACCCGGAGACGTCCAGCAGCTTGGTCAACTCCGAGGGCAACTCCCGCAGCACGGTGGGCATCGCCGTGTCCGTGGCCCGCAGCACCGACGAGTCTCGAACCGCCGCGGCGAGCCCGGTATAGGCCGAGGATTCCGTCAGCGGCAGAGCGACCAGCCAGGCCACCACCATGGCCGCACCGCCCTGCACCACAGCGCCGAGGAAATTGTCCACCCGGCGCAGCGCCTCAACATCGATCCGGCGCTGCACCGCACGGCCAAGCAACACCCCCAACGTTTCGCCCAACGCCACGAGCACGATCACGATCGACACCCCGAGGGCTACTCGAACCTCCGGGCTGTGGTAACTCGAGACCAGCGTAGGGGCGAGCCGCACTCCGATCACGGCTCCCGCCAGCACACCGACGAAGGACGCCGCGGCGGTGACCATACCCTGCCGGGCGCCGGAAACGGCGGCAAACAGCGCCAGCACAAGTACCAGCACATCCACCCAGTTCACCGGATCACCTCGGTTTGTTCGGCCAGCCGCCACGCGGCGTCCACGTCGTACTCAGCCGCCGGCTCCCAGGGCCGTGCCCAGCCACCCATTGCCAGCACCGCGGCCAGCAACCTGCCGGTGAACCCCCAGACGAGCATTCCAGGTACCACAAACGCGGGGTACGGGTACCCGCTGGGCCCGCGCACGATCAGCCGGTTTGCCGGGTCCGCGAGCACTCGCAGCAGCACCCGGGCGACCGCAACGGTCTCCCGGTAATCCACCGGTGCAACCGGTCCCGGCCGCTCCCAATGACCCAGCACGGGCGTGACGACGAAGTCCGACGGCGGCAGGTACAGCTGGGGCAGCACTGCAACGGGCCGCACATCGTCGGCGCGAATCCCGACTTCCTCGGAAGCCTCCCGCAGCGCCGTCGTAACCGGGCCGTCGTCGACGTCCTCCACCGCTCCGCCGGGAAAGCAAACCTGGCCAGGATGCGCGGCCAGATCGCGGGAGCGCAGTTGCAGCAGCACATCCGGCTCACCGGTGCGGGAGTCCTCGGCGAGCAGTATCAGCACCGCCGCCGCCCGGCCGGCCGATCGTGGAACCGGTATCTGTAGGAGATCGTCGGCGCCCGGCTCGGCCGTGCGGCGTACCAACAGCGCCAGCCATCCCGGCACCGAGGAGGGATCGACAAGTGGCCCTGGGACTGGTGCCCCAGCGACCGGTGCCCCAGGGATTGATCCAGCGGTGGAGATCGGCTCAGTCATTCGACCACTCCCGGGCCGAGGTAGCGTGCGACGACTGCCCGCACCTGCGCGGGAGTGCGCAACACTTCGGGCGGATTGACCTGGTCGACCCGGCCGTCGGCGGATACCACGTAGCTCAGCGGCAAAACCGGCGGGGCGCCCAGGGCTGCGCGCAGCGTGCCGTCAGGATCGCTGACCGACGGGAAGCGCACGTTCAGCACGGCGAGCAGATCAAGCGCGCCTTCCGGCAACCGCTGCACCTCGACCCCGACTACCTGCACCGCACTGGGCTCGGCGGCGTAGGCGGCCAGCGCGGGGAGCTCCTCGATGCATGGTTGGCACAGCGGTCCCCATAGGTTGAGCAAAGCCGGCCGACCGGCCAATGCCGCGCCGAGATCAACGGTGCCCGGCTGACCAAGGCAGGGCAGCACGAGCCCGGACAGCGGCCCACGAACTGGGCTGGAGCCCGCGGGCGCGGCCGGGCAAGGCTGCAATGCTGCCCGGGATCGGAGTTGCTCGAGGCGGGCCGAGTCGCCGGCCGGCCGCGCGGCACCGGCCGAGGTTGCGCCGGCCGAAATCGGCGCAGTCGGCGGGCTCGACCGCGGCCACAGCGCTACGACGAGCGCGACTGCCAGCAACGCCGTCACCAGTATCCAGCGCGACGCAGGCTTCACTGGACCATCCCTGAGGCGGCGACGCCGACCGCGTTCGCCAGATCCGTCGGCAGCCCCGCCATCGCCAGCAGTTGCGGCACCTCGGGCCCGCGTAACAACGCGGCGGCAACCACGGGGTCGGTGGGTCCGGAGCCGTAGGACGGGCAGTCCCCGGCCAGCGGGCACACCCCGCAAGCCGGACGCCGAGAGTGGCAAACCCGGCGCCCATGAAAGATCACGCGGTGGGACAGCATAGTCCAGTCCCGCTTCGGGATGAGCTCGCCGATCGCCTGCTCAACCTTCACCGGATCCTCGTGCTCGGTCCACCCCCATCGGCGCACCAGCCGCCCGACGTGGGTGTCCACTGTGATACCGGGCACGCCGAAAGCGTTGCCGAGGATCACGTTGGCGGTCTTGCGGCCGATTCCCGGAAGAGTGACCAGGGCGGCCAACTTGTTCGGCACCTCGCCGTCGAAGCGCTCGACCAGCGCCGCCCCGAGACCAATCAGTGACGCTGCCTTGCTCCGGTAGAAACCGGTAGACCGGATCAGCTTCTCCAACTCGTCCCGATCGGCAGCCGCGTAGTCGGCAGCGGTGGGATAGCGGGCGAACAGCGCGGGAGTGGTCTCGTTGACGCGCTTGTCGGTGGTCTGTGCTGACAGGATGGTGGCAACAGCGAGCTGCAGCGGCGTGGTGAAGTCCAGCTCGCAGTGCGCGTCTGGGTAAGCGGTCGCCAGTATCCGGTGCATCCGCCGGGCTCGGCGAACCAGCGCGAGGTGGCTCTCCCCGGCGATGGACCGGCGGGATCGGGCTGGCACGCCCTCAGCCTACGGAGCCGACGCCGGGTGTCGTCGGCCAGCCTGCTCGCTCGAGCCCGGCAGCGCGACACCGGCCAGCCCGGGACCCCCCTCCCACCCCGGCTGAGTGATACGGCATCATCCCCCGCACCATGACCGTCTGGTTCGTTGCCGCCATCCCCGTACTCGTCATGATCTTTGCCCTAGCAATGGAGCGCCTGGAGGACCGCCTGCGCCATCTCGCGACCCAACAGAACGCCGTACGCGAGAACGAAGTTGAAGAGTTTTTGCAGGCAGCTCGGCCTGAGGAGATGCGGGCGCTGTTCCGCACCGGCATCGGCAGCGCATTGGAGCTGTTCCGGCGGCGGCGGTCCCGTCGCACTGCTCTTATCCGGTCCCGCAGCGCCCGTCAACGGGCTTAGACTCCACCGATGTGATCGGCGGCACTCGGTAGGTCCCTCGACGGCGGGGCCGGTCCGCCCGCGTTGAGCGGAGGAACGCGGTGAGCGATCCGTTGGCCAGGGCCGGCATCTTCCAGGGTGTCGACCCGTCGGCAGTTCAAGCCCTGCGAGCCGCCCTGGAGCCGGTCAGCTTTCCCAGGGCGCACGTCATTTTCGCCGAGGGCGAACCAGGCGACCGCTTGTATATCGTGATGTCGGGCAAGGTCAAAATCGGTCGGAGATCGGCCGACGGTCGGGAGAACCTGCTCGCTGTGTTCGGACCATCGGACATGTTCGGCGAGCTGTCAATCTTCGATCCGGGACCGAGGACCTCGACAGCCACCACAGTCACCGAGGTCAGCGCTGTCAGCATGGACCGTGCCGCATTGCGGGAGTGGATCACCAAGCGGCCGGAGATCGCCGAGCAGCTGCTGCGGGTGATCGCGCGACGGCTGCGCCGGACCAATAACATGCTCGCCGACCTGATCTTCACTGATGTTCCTGGACGGGTGGCGAAGGCGCTGCTGCAGCTCGCGCAGGACTTCGGCTCCCAGGAGGCCGGCATGCTCCGCGTGACCCATGACCTGACTCAGGAAGAGATCGCCCAACTGGTCGGCGCCTCCCGGGAGACGGTGAACAAGGCCCTCGCCGACTTCGCTCACCGCGGCTGGCTGCGCCTGGAAGGCAAGAGCGTGCTGATCCTGGAGCCACAGCGGCTAGCCCGCCGAGCCCGTTAAACCTCGACTACCAGTTCGACTTCCACCGGAGCGCCCAGCGGCAACTCCGCGACCCCGACGGCGGACCGGGAATGGGCTCCCGCTTCGCCGAAGACCTTGCCGAGCAGTTCGGAGGCCCCATTGAGCACGGTCGGCTGCGCAGTGAATCCGGGCGCCGATGCCACGAATCCGACGACCTTCACTATCCGGACCACTGCGTCAAGCCCGAGCAAGCCGTCCACCGCGGCCAGCGCATTGAGGGCGCAGATCCGAGCCAGTTGCTGACCGCGTTCGGTGCCGATCTCTGCGCCGAGCCTGCCAGTGGCCGCCAGCGTGCCGTCAACCAACGGAAGCTGGCCTGAGGTGAAGACCAGTGATCCGCTACGCGCCGCGGGCACGTACACCCCAGCCGGCGTGGCCACCGGCGGCAATACCAGCCCGAGCTGGGTCAGCCGGTCCGACCAGCTCACTGTTTGGGGCGCTTGAGGTAGGCCACCAGCTGCTGGCCGGTCGGTCCGGGCATCACGGTGACCAGCTCCCACCCGTCGGCACCCCATTGATCGAGGATCTGCTTGGTGGCATGGGTCAACAGCGGCACGGTTGCGTACTCCCAGTGAGTCATGGACCAGCACGCTAGCGCGTCGCTATCCGCGAGCCGCCTAGGCTCGCGGCATGTGGTCCGATGAGCTGGTGCGGGCCCGCCTGCACGTCATCACCGGCAAAGGCGGGACCGGCAAGACGACCGTGGCCGCGGCGCTGGCGGTGGCGCTGGCTACCGGGGGCGGGCGAACGTTGCTGGTGGAAGTTGAGGGGCGGCAGGGCATCGCGCACCTGTTCGACACTCCCCCGTTGCCTTACCAGGAGCGGCGCATCGCCGTCGCCCCTGGCGGTGGTGAAGTCCGGGCGTTGGCGGTGGACGCCGAGGAGGCCCTCCTGGAGTACTTCGCGATGTTCTACAACCTGGGCTTCGCGGGTCGGACGCTGCGCCGGATGGGCGCGATCGAGTTCGCCACCACGTTGGCACCCGGGCTGCGCGATGTGCTGCTCACGGGCAAAGTGAAGGAGGCGACCTGCCGGGCGGCCAACGGCATCCATACCTACGACGCGGTGGTGCTGGACGCCCCGCCGACCGGGCGGGTGGTGCGGTTTCTCGACGTCACCAGAGCGATGGCGGATCTGGCCAAGGTGGGCCCCATCCACACGCAAAGCAAAGGAGTGGTGCGGCTGCTGCACTCAGCCGACACCGCAGTACACGTGGTCACTTTGCTGGAGGACCTGCCCGTGGCCGAGACCCTGGAGACCGTGGCGGAATTGGATCTGGCCGACCTGCGCCCGGGCGCCGTGCTGGTCAATCGAGCCCGATCACCACAGCTGCCTACCCGGGCGGTGAGTGCCGCTGCCAACGGCCGAATCGACGCCAGCACGGTCCGCACCGCGCTGCTCGCCGCCGGCCTGGATCTGGACCCAGCCGTGCTCGCCGGACTGGTCGCTGAGACCATGGAGCACGCCGCGCGGGCCGACGCCGAACAGCGAGCTCGCACCAAGCTCGCCGATGCCGGTATGCCGTTGATCGAGCTGCCGGAACTCACCGAGGTCGGCGCGAACGGAGTTGATCTCGGGGGGATCTACGAACTCGCTGAAGTGCTGCGCGGGCAGGGGGTGCGATAAACGCATGGGCACCCCCCCGCCGCCCCCACTGGACGTCGACGCGCTGCTGGACCACCGCGCCACTCGAGTGGTGGTGTGCTGCGGCGCAGGCGGGGTGGGTAAGACGACAACGGCTGCGGCGCTGGCGCTGCGGGCAGCCGAACGGGGTCGATCCGCTGTCGTGCTCACCATCGACCCAGCCCGCCGGCTGGCGCAGTCGCTGGGGCTGCGAGAACTGACCAACAATCCCCGACGGGTAGCCCACACCGTGGAGATGGAGGCGGCCGGCGGGCAGCTGCACGCGATGATGCTGGACATGCGGCGCACCTTCGATGAGATGGTGCAAGCACACGCGAGCCCCGAGCGGGCCGCCCACATCATCGCCAACCCCTTCTACCAGGCCATCTCCTCGTCCTTCTCGGGTACCCAGGAGTACATGGCCATGGAGAAGTTGGGCCAGTTGGTCGCGGCCGGGCAGTGGGATCTCATCGTGGTGGATACCCCGCCTTCGCGCTCCGCACTGGATTTCCTGGACGCCCCGCAGCGGCTGTACTCGTTCCTGGACGGGCGGATGATCCGACTGCTGTCCGCCCCGGCACGGGCCGGTGGCCGCGGCGTGCGACGGCTGGTCGGTGCTGGGTTCGGACTGTTCGCCAGGTCGATCTCAACGATCCTGGGCGGGCAGATGCTGGCCGACGCCTCGGCGTTCGTGCAGGCCTTCGACACCATGTTCGGTGGGTTCCGGGAGCGCGCCACCGCGACCTATGAGCTGCTGCGCGCTCCGGGCACGGCGTTTGTGGTGATCGCTACTCCGGAGACCGACGCGGTGCGCGAGGCTGCCTACTTCGTGGACCGGTTGGCTACCGAGTCGATGCCGCTGGTCGGGCTGGTGCTCAACCGAACGCATCCGGTGCTCGCCGATCTCCCGGCAGCGCGGGCCGAGACGGCGGCCGAGGCGTTGGAACGGGCGGGCAACGCGCCGCTGGCGGCGGCAGTGCTGCGGCTGCACGCCGACCGGGTCGCCCTGGCCGGGCGGGAACGCCGATTGCTGACCAGGTTCCGACGGGCGCACCCAGCGGTCGCTGTGGTCGCGGTGCCCGCGCTGCCCGCCGACGTGCACGACCTGCCAGGACTTCGGGACATCGGCGAGTTGCTTGCGGCAACGCAACCCGCGACCGAGCCTGCCGCGCGGAGATCAGCGCACTGAATCGAGCATGTGGTAGAGCAACAGCAACTGGGTGATCGCCAGCGGCTCACTGCGGCCTTCCTCGCCGATCTGACCCAGCGAGGACGGCAGCTCAGTCTCGGCGCCCAGTTCCGCCCAGATCGCTTTCTCCAGCAGCTGGCTCTCCTCGCGGGGCACGTACCCGTGCACGTGCAGCGCTTCGACCGGTCGGCCGTCGTCGTCGCGTTTGAGCTTGAGGTGCATGGCGCGCCGGTCGGATTCGCGGAAGACCCCCGTGAGGTCGGGGTGACGGATGGTCGGGCGCAGGGTCAGTTCGGCCGACAGCGGAGTCTCCGGCGGGTCGTCGCGCACCTCGATGGGGCCGAACCGGACGACGATGTCGGCAGCCGACCGTTGCGGGCGGATGAACTTCTCGGACTCGGGCTCCCTCTTGTCGAGCTCGGCCAGCACCTGCTCAGGGGTGTAACCACGCTTGGTGGTGTCCCGCTTGACCTTCCAGGCCCGGCGGATCTGCTCAGGCGGATCCAGGTAGACGGTGATGTCGAAACACGCCTGGGACAGCCGGGTGTACAGCGGCAACAGGCCTTCCACGATCACGAACTCGGTGGGTTCGATGAGCTCGGGCCGGGTGAGCTGGCCGGTATCATGATCGTAAACCGGCTTGAGCACCGGCTGACCGGTGGCGAGCAACTGCAGGTGCTGCTCCATGATCTGCACGTAGTTGCAGTCCGGGTGTAGCGCGGTGAACGGTAGTTTCTTGCGCTCCTCCCGGTCGTAGCGGTGGTAATCGTCCACGCACAGGGAGGTGATGCGGTCGGCACCCAGCGCATCCACCAACCCCTTGGTCAGGGTGGTCTTGCCCGCAGCGCTGTCACCGGCGATCGCCAGCATCACCGGTCGCGACGACCTGGACCCGGCGCGCTCCATCCGCAACAACTTGTCGGGCACGGCACACCCCTTCTCTGCCAAGGAACACCACGCCATTTTTCGAAGGTTCCGCCTGAACGGTAAGCAAGCCACCGCAACCCGGCGTCCCCTCCTGGAGGGAAAGCCAAGGGGATCCGTCTATCCCCCAGCTGAGCTATTAAGCCGATTACACTCAGCGCATGAACGGCCAGCCGCTACGCCTGGTCTTGGTCGACGACCACGAGATGGTGCGCACTGGCCTCAAAGCGATGCTCAGCCGGTTCGCTGGGCAGATCCGGGTCGTGGGCGAGGCCGCAGATGCGGCGACCGCACGACGGGTAGTGGCCGGGTTGGACCCCGATATTGTCCTCGCCGACGTGCGGTTGGGCGGGCAGAGTGGGCTTGACCTGTGCCGAGATCTCGTTCACGACTGCCCCCGACGTCGGGTTGTCCTGCTCACCGTCTACGACGACGAGCAGTACCTCTTCCAGGCCATGCAGGTCGGAGCGGCGGGCTATCTCCTCAAACGGATCGACGGCCCGGAGCTGGTCGAGCAACTGCAACGAGTACATGCCGGCGGGGTCGTCCTCGATGCCGATCTCAGCGCTCGGGCCGGCGCATCCGCCGCCCAACTGCAGGCCGGCGAGTTCTGGCCCGGCGCTCGCCTTGGCCTTACCCAACGGGAGAGCGAGGTGTTGTCCCTGATGGTGGCCGGCTCGTCCAACCGAGCAATCGCCGCTGAGCTGATCGTCGGCGAAGAGACAGTAAAGAGCCACGTGCGCGGCATTTACCGCAAACTGGCGGTGAACGATCGCGCCGCAGCAGTGGCAACGGCGTTGCGCGAAGGCCTGTTCCGTTAACGCGGATCAGGGTCGTGAATGCAGTGTTATGGCACTCCTAAGCACTTACGAGCGCTACTGCATCCGAGTTGGGGCGGACCCGATCGGCCAGTGCGTGCTGGCCCGCGGCGACCAGGTTGGGATCCCCGTGCCAGGCTTTCAGCGCGGGGTCGACCAACGCTCTTCCGAAGGAGAAGGTCAGCGGCCACGGCGTCTCGTGCTGCTGCATTGCGGCGAGGTTGGCGGTGGCTACTTCCGGAGACTGACAGCCGGAGAGGAAGGCGACCCCGGCCACCGAGTCAGG
>JALZCN010000275.1 GCA_030863045.1 Actinomycetota bacterium
CCCACCAAAACACCACTCCACGACCCACTCACACAGTAAAATTCAACGCCACTTTTCGCTGGCTAGATTGTTGAGGTGGTAGGACCATCGGTGAGTCCGGGCTGTGCGCGGAACAGCTGCACCGGCCCGATATCCGGGCACACCTGGACCGCCGGGTCCGCGGCGGCCAGCCATACCGACCCCCCGCGGCGCACCGTGACGCTGCTGCCGTCGCAGGCACGCAACTCCGCCGACCCTTGGGTACACAGCAAGATCTGCGACCAGGGGCTCTGTAGCCACACCGGGGATGAGTCGCCGTCCGCCCATTCCAACCGAGTCAGCAGGAACTCCTCGGCCGGGGTGGGGTAGGCGGTCTCGTGCGACCCAACCGGCTTACCGTGCTGCAGCGGCAGCTCACCATGGGAGAAGTCCAGCACCCGCAGCAGCTCGGGGACGTCCATGTGCTTGGCAGTCAAACCACCGCGCAGCACATTGTCCGAATTCGTGCTGATTTCCACCGCAGTGCCCCGCAGGTAAGTGTGCAGCTTGCCGGCCGGTAGGTACATCGCTTCGCCTGGCGCCAGCACGACGTGGTTGAGCAGCAAGGCCGCGAGTACCCCGACATCGTCTGGATGCGCCTCGGTCAGCTCCAGAATCATCCGGCACTCGCTCCGGAAATCACTGCCGTGAGAGCGCGGAAAGGCGCCGCAAACCCCGTCGCGGCGCAGCAGCGCAACGCAGGCATCCACGATGCGGGGCAGCAGTTCTTTCGCTGCCGGCTGAGGCATCGTGATCCAGGTGGTGAACAGGGCACGCAGGCCATCGGCATTGGGCTCGGCCTCGAGCATCACGCGGTAGGGCGCGAGCAGGGGTGTCTCCAGCTCGCTGAGCAACTCGACGGTACGAAGCGGGTCCCGGAAACCGGCGAGCGCATGGAAGTCGGTCAGCGCGTAGATCAGTTCGGGTTTGTGATGGGGGTCGGAGTAGTTGCGTTCCGAGGCGTCCCGGGGAATTCCCCGGACCTCCTCGCGGACGAATCCCTCGGCAGCCTGTTCCGCGGACGGGTGGGCCTGCAGGCTCAGTGGTTCTTCAGCGGCGAGCACCTTGAGTAGGAAAGGCAACCGGCTGCCCCAGCGGCGCGCGCAGTGCGGCCCAAGGTGGTGATCCGGATTGGTATGCAGCGCCTCCAACAGGGAGGTCTGCGCGCCGTCTGCGTGCAGCAGCACCGAGGAACCCGCCGGATGCGCGCCGAGCCACAGTTCCGCTTGCGGATGCGGGGCGGGCACCGGGCCGCCCAGCAACTCCGCGATCGCAGTCCGAGAACCCCAGGCGTACGGCCGGACCACGTTGTGCAACAGCTCCACAGACCCTCCTTTGCCGGCTGGCCTCTCGCTCATCCGGCGGCCGGCTCGGCTGGGCCGACCCGGCCGGGCCCAGTCAGCACGCCCCGGCCTAGGCCGAGATACAACGCGGCGAAGTCGAACCGTAGGGCCAGCACCGCAGCAGCGCAGGCAGCTGCACCGGGTTCGCCCTGGCGCACCATGAGCTCCTCATCGGCGGTGACCACATCGGCGTGGGGCAACGCCTCAAAGGCGGCGGCGCGTTCGGGCTCGGCGCGGGAATCGGGGAGCGCACCCAGCAACACCGGCCGGACCGCCGGCATACCACTACGCTGCGTGTGGTCGGAGAATGGATCGTGAAACACGTCGGCCTCTCCGCCTGCGCGGGCCGCATCCTGGCGCAGCGCCGGCAGCGCTGCCGCCTCATGGAAGCCGGCTGCGTGCGCCACCACGCCCGCGTGCGCGGCGAGCGCTCCTGCGCTATGCCCGGCCACCGCGGTGGCCACCGGATCGGTGCCCCACAGCAACGGCGTTCGCTCGCTCAACCGCAGCGCCAACGACTTAGCCGGGTTGACGAACGATTCGTGCGCGATGTGATCCCGCTCGGCCTCGCGGTCCAGCTCACCGGCCAGATCCTCGGGATTTATCGCCAACAACCCCAAGGTGTCCAGCAACAACAATCCGGCGGTGAGCGTGCGCGGCAGCGCCAACCCCGGCGGTACCTCGATCCGGGGTATCAGCAGCACCGATCGACCTGCGGCCGCGGCCGCCACCGGACCGTCGGCAGGCGCGGTCAGCACCACCTGAGCTCCCCGGCGGACCGCGCGGTCTACGCC
>JALZCN010000281.1 GCA_030863045.1 Actinomycetota bacterium
GCTGACGCCGGTGCCTTCCAGCGCTGCACCGTTGGCCCCCACCAGGGTTTGATGGGCTTCCACGCCGCGAGTAGCCAATTGAGAACTGGCGGCGTACACCGTGATGGGCTGGTCGCCCTCGAGGTAAGTCACACCAGGTTGCGTACGGGCGGCTTTCACCTGCTGCTTGGTTCCCCGGGCGACCACCACCCCGATCTTGCGGTAGGTCGTGACCAGTTGCATCCCGGTCGCGGCGACCGCCCGCTCGGCGTCGGCAAGCGTCGCTCCGTGCACCATCACGGGAATTTGACCAGACGTCGCCGAAAGGAGCTGGCTTACCAGCGAGGGCGACAGCGGAACGGGCGTTGGTTGCGCAGTCGCCGGCATGGCGACCAGCGAACCCGCAACCATCAGTCCGCTGACCAGCAGGCCGGTCAGCAAACCCCGTCGACTCATGAACCCTCCCTTATCCGCTTACGTCGGGACGCACCCATGAGTGAACACGCAGCGCGCACGAACGTCAACGCTGCGCAACTATCCTGGACCACAACGCCGGAGCGGCAGCACTGAACGAGACGCCTCAGCGCCGGATCGGTTGCGCGGTCGACACCGCCCTCCGGTCAACTCCGCATCGATCGAGCCGGCCGCCAGGTGCCGGCCAGCCCGCCGTGGCCCCACATGGGGTTGTACCCGTGCGCCACCAGCGTGAGACCCACAATCACGCGCAGGAGGGCAGCCGCGGTCTCGACCGCCGTCATGGAATCTTCCTGCCCACGTCACAGAGTGGGATGGTGGTCCGCAATACGGCGTCGATCTGGTCCGCCGTGCCGGGTAGGCCGAACAACGATCCCTGGCCGGCCTCGCAGCCGAGCGTTCGGAACCGCTCGCCCTGGACGGGGGTCTCGATGCCCTCCGCGGTGACTGTCAGCCCCAATGCGTGCGCCAGATCCACCAGGGCCGCCACGATCCGCTGATCCACGGAGTCGGAAGGCGATTGCAGGCCACCCGCGAATGAGCCCGCCAGCTTGAGCTCATGTATCGGCAGTCGGCGCAGGTCGGGCAGGTTCCAGTAGCCGGTGCCGAAGTCGTCCAGGGCTATCCGCACCCCCATGTCATGCAGCTTGGCCAGCACTGCCAGTGCGCCGGTCTCGTCCCCCATCAGGGCCTGCTCAGTGAGTTCCAGTTGTAGGCCGGAAGGGTCGAGCCCGTTGTAGTCGAGGATCGTCGCGATGTCGGCCACCAGGGTGAGCTCATGGAGCTGCCGGGGCGCCAGATTGACGCTGACGAACGGCGCGGCATCACCGAACACATCCCGCCAAGTCCGGGCCTGCTCGCAGGCATCGGCGAGCACCCGATGCCCGAGTTGCACGATCGATCCGCTCTCCTCGGCGAGGTCGATGAACTTGTCGGGCCCGAGCAGGCCGAATGTCGGGTGATGCCACCGCACCAGCGCCTCCACGCCGAGCAGCGAGCCGTCCTGCAAGCTGACCAGCGGCTGGTATTCGACAAAGAACTCGCCACGCTCGACTGCGGTTCGCATCGTCGCAGACAGCGTAAAACGGGCTACCTGGGTGTCGTTGCGGTGCTGATCGAAGATCGCGTAACGGGCCTTACCTTCTGCTTTCGCCCGGTACATGGTGATGTCGGCGGCCTGCAGGAGATCCTCCGGGTTGGTGTCGGCCACTGGCCGCTCGACAACACCGATGCTCGTCGTCACGTTCAACTCATGATCGCCGACTCGAATGGGCTCGGCCATAGCACCCAGCACCCTGTCTGCCAGCGCGGCCACGTCCGCCTCTCCGGCGGTGTTCTCAACGATGATCACGAATTCATCGCCGCCCATCCGGGCTACCAGCTGCCCCGGTCCGCGGCAGCAGATCAGCCGGGAGGCGACGGTTTTCAGCAACTGATCACCGACGTCGTGACCAAGGCTGTCATTGACCACCTTGAACCCGTCGAGGTCCAGGAAGCACAGCCCCACTCGACGCTGATCGGCCGGCTCGGCGAACACCCGCCCCAACCGTTCCGTGACCATCGCCCGGTTGGCCAGCCCGGTCAGATGGTCGTGATAGGCCTGGTAACGCAACTTGGCCTGCAGGTGACGCCGTTCGGACACGTCTTCCAGCAGCGCAACCTGGTATGCGGGCGCTCCGGCCTCGTCGCGCACCAGCGACACCGTCAGGTCAGTCCAGATCTCACCGCCGTCGGACCGGTGAAACCGCTTCTCCATGCGGAAGTGATCCCGCTCACCGCGGATTAGCTCCTCGTAGACCTGCCAGACGCTGGCGGCGTCATCCGGGTGGACCATCGCACTGACGTTGAGCTGGGTGAACTCGTCATGGGTGTAGCCGAACATCTGCTGCAGCGCCGGATTAGCGTCGGTGATGTTGCCCTGCAGATCACCGATCCCGATGCCCATCTTCGCCTCGGTGAACATCGCGCGGAACTTCGCCTCGCTAGCTGCCAGCGCCTGTTCGGCCTGCCTGCGGGCGCGCAGCCCAGCGCGATAGATCGCGTCCTGTTCATCGAGGCTGCGCTCCCGCAACGCGCCGGCATAACCGGCGGCCAGGCTGGCGACCAGCTCAGCGACTCGACCGGTGACGTCGCCGTTAACCGGATCAGAGCTCACCAGGTCCGGCAGGCCTTCGGCGATTAGGGCGAGGGTCTCTCTGAGCGTCTCCGTGCCGGTGAAATGCGCCGTGACCATATCGACGCCGACCCGGCGCCCAACCGACGGATCGAACTCGTCGGCCAGCGCCGCGTCGACCAACCGTTGGGTGAGCCCGAGCAGGTGTTGGGCGAGTACCCGGCGTCCCATCGACACGTAGCTGGTGCCGACGATCGCCTCGGCCCAACGGCGGGCGAATCCCTCCTGATCCAGTGGGGTCATTCTCGCCGGCCCACCACTGCGTAGCCGGTGAACCGCTCGGGATGGTCGTCGACGTCGGCCGGCGAGTCCGGACGCCACAGCGGCATGAACACCACTCCGGGGGGCACCAGGTCGAACTCAGCGAGCAACGCCTCGATCTCTCGCCGCGAGCGCATGGTCAACGGTGCGCCCGCACGCCGGTAGAGCTCTGTGTGCGGTCCGGCCTGGTCGGGCCGTCCCTCGTAGGTGGCGTGCGAGAGGGCAAGGTAGCTGCCGGGCGCCATCATCTTGCGGTACTGAGCGACGATGTTCGCCGGATCAGCTTCGTTCGGAACGAAGTGCAGCATCGCCACCATGAGCACACCCAGCGGCTGGGTCGGATCCAGCAACCGCCTGGCCCGCGGGTCATCGAAGATCGTCGCCACGTCGCGGAGGTCAGCCTGGACAATGTCGGCGTGCGGATTCCCGTCCAGGATGGCCCGGCTGTGTGCGACGGCCACAGGGTCGATATCGACGTACACCACTCGGGACCCGGGCGAGGCGATGTGGGCGACCTCGTGCACGTTTCCCTCGGTGGGGATACCGGAGCCGATGTCAAGAAACTGGGTAATACCCTGCCTGACGAGGTAGCGTACCGAGCGACGTAGGAACGCCCGGTTAGCCTGCATGATCAAGGGCAGTTCCGGCCACAGCTCTATCGCCTGACGAGCCATCTTCCGGTCCACGGCAAAGTTGTGCGAGCCGCCGAGGTAGTAGTCGTACACTCGGGCCGGGCTGGCATTCTCGATGTCCACATCATCCGACGCCCAGCTCGGCCGTTCCATCGGTCAACCTCCCAGTGGTATCCACGACGTTGGATGCCGAACAGCTTCGAACCGCAGACCCTGACTTGCCCGTGAGCTCTCAATAACAGATCGGAAACGCCCCGTGCAAGAGCGAAGGCCTGCGCTGTTGGCTGTTCCTTTGATACGGCCTTCGCGGTGAACAACGGATGTACAAGGCGGGAAGATCGGTCAGTGGTAGCTAGCGAGTCGACGAAGCGACGGGCGGGGGTGCTGGGTTCCCCGATCCGGCATTCCCTGTCACCTGCGCTGCACAACGCTGCCTATGCAGCGCTGAGCCTGACCAGTTGGCGTTATGACGCGTTCGAATGCGACGAGGCGGGCTTGCCCGGCTTCGTCGAGCGGCTCAGCCCGGAGTGGGCTGGGCTGTCGCTGACGATGCCCCTCAAACGAGTGGCGATGACCGTGGCCGACGAGGTCTCACCGCTGGCCAGTGCGGTCGGTGCAGCAAACACCCTGCTGCTCGGGCAACCTGGCGATCCACGTCGGGCCGAAAACACCGACGTGGTCGGCATTCTCGCCGCGCTGCGCGAAACGGGTCTCGATCGGGTTAACGCCGCGGTGATCCTCGGGGCCGGCGGCACCGCTCAAGCCGCACTGGCTGCATTGCGTGAACTCGGGGAGACCGCGCCGACGGTTCTTGTGCGGAACCCATCCCGAACCGTCGACCTGCGTGCGGCAGCCGAGCGGCTCGATGTTCAGCCGGTGATCTCGGGTGGATTACTCGACGATGCTTTTCCCAAGGTCCTTTCCGAAACCGACGTCGTCATCTCCACCCTGCCGCCCGGCGTCGCCGACGCCCTGAGCTACCAGGGATGGGAGGCTCATCCGGTGGTGCTCGACGTCGTCTACACGCCGTGGCCCACGCCGCTGGCCGCATCCGCTCACGCCGCAGGCTGCCGGACCGTCAGCGGTCTGGCGGTCCTGTTGCACCAGGCCGCCCGGCAGGTCGAGCTGATGACCGGCCGCTGCGCGCCGGTCGCCCAGATGCGCGCTGCCCTGCACGCCGCATACCGGTCTCGTTCGCCCGCCTGACCCTCGCCCGGTCAGCGGTCCTGGCGCGTACCGTGACGTGAGACAGGGGTCCACGGCGCTACGGCGATACCCGGCACACCCTCGTCGACCGGTCTCATTACACCGGCCCTTCCTGCCTGGGTTCGTGGCGCTCCCCACCGCTGGTGGCGCCGTGCCCTATGCCGCGGCCCATGGTTTCTTCGAACTCATCGATCAGCACGGTTCGATGGGTTTCGGCAAGGCGAATTGTTCGAAGCCATCGAGCTCCGCCTACCCGCTGGGGCTAGCTACGACGGCGCGGGGCACCAACTTTGCGCTGCGGGTGAAACTCAGATTCGGCTGTCCGTGGTTGCCGGGTTCGTTTGGCATGGCTATATGCCCGGTGTCGGACCTGGTCAGCACTACGGGCACCGGGTTGTCGGCCCATACGATCCGGCGGCCGGGCAACGGTGGTGTCCACCACCGCTGACCAAAACGCGATGCACTGGGATGAATCACTATTCGGTTACCGATTCGCTGATCCGCGACAGCGCAATAACACCGACTCCACCATGCACGCACCCCGAG
>JALZCN010000297.1 GCA_030863045.1 Actinomycetota bacterium
ACCTTGGGCTGCCCGGAGTCAGGTCCGAGCCACGCAGCGACCGCCTTGCCATCAACCCCGACCGTCCCGGCTGCGGATCGTTCGGCAAGACCCGTTCTGGTCCGGCCCGCGACAACTCCTGCGCCACGGCCGATGATCATGAGCAAAAGCCGTGCATGATCTAAGTGAGCCACGCTAGGCCGGTTCACACCACAAGGAGATGCCAGTGGAAGAATCCGGATGGATCCCGCGGGGGATCGATCCCACTAAACCCAGCGTGGCCCGGATTTATGACTATTACCTTGGCGGTTCGCACAATTTTGCCATTGACCGGGAGCTAGCACGACAGGCTATTGACCAGTGGCCCGAGCTGCCGAAGATCATGCGTGCGAATCGTGCATTTGTACAGCGAGCAGTACGTTTTTGCTTGACCGAAGGTATTCGCCAGTTCCTCGATATCGGCTCCGGTATACCGACTGCTGGCAATGTGCACGAGATTGTACAAAAAGCTGATCCAACGGCTCGGGTGGTCTACGTTGATATTGATCCGGTAGTGGTTGCGCACAGTCGGGCCATGCTGCGCGGAAACGAGCGAGCGGTCGTGTTACAGGCCGATGTGCGAAATCCGGATCGGATTTTGAACGACCAGCAGTTGCTGCGATTGATTGATTTCGACCAACCGCTGGCTCTTTTGCTCACCGGCATACTGCTTTTCGTGCCGGACGAGGACAATCCCCACGGCTTGGTTGCCTGCTACCTCGATGCCATGGCATCCGGCAGTTATCTCGTCATCGTACAGGGCGGCTCCGATGCCCAGCCAGAGAGGGAAGCCGCACACACCGCTCTATATCAACGGTCCGGAACACCCATCTGGCTCCGCACTCGCGACCAAGTCAGCACCTTCTTCAATGGCACAGAACTAGTCGAACCCGGCTTGGTGTTCACCCCATTTTGGCGCCCGGATTCCCCCGTGGACAGCGACGTACTCACCTGGGCGCACTCCTACGGCGGCGTCGGCCGCAAGCCCTGACTCACCCTGACTGTCCAGCATGACGAGCGCCACAAATTTCAGAGCTTTCGATGTACGTTACGCAGCCCATCACCAGCGCACGCCACGACCCACCGCGCCGGTGGTCTCGCACGAGCGCAGCGGCATCGGGTTTGTCACCTGCGGCGACCGACCGGCTAGACGGGCGAGCGGCGATCACCACGCACGGCACCGGAGCGCGCGGCTTCAACCTCTACGACGGCTCCCTGCAGCAGGTCTGGTTTGACTGCATTGCCACCACCGGCGACGGCGCGATCGGCATCCAGGTCAGCAAGCAACTACCAGTGCTGGAGGTCCGCGGTCACCTAAAACCACCTCCGGTGGCAGCGGCACCGGTCTGGTCCGCGGAGCGCAGCTGGAGGCCATCACCTTGAGCTTCAAGCCCAGTGCCTATTGGGCTGCCATCGACACAGCCTTCCGGTCAGGCGCATAGGGTCGTTGACCCATTCGATGCCTTCCATCAACGCCTGCTGGGGGCTAGATCCAACCTGAATTACGGCTTCCCGGCGTGGAACCCCCGTCGTCACCCCCGCCTGGTCCCGTGCACATCCCGCGCTGTGTTCGCAGTGAGAGATGATGGCGCCGTGCGTGTCACGCGGTTGCTGATCAATGGATTCCGAGGTTGGCAACGCCTGGATTTACGTCCCGATGGCCATGTACTGCTCGCGGGTGTTCCGCGCGCGGGCCGCACCGACATCATCACGGCCCTTGCGCGCGTCCTTGATCCGCACGTCGGCCGTAATCCTTCGCTGTCCGATCTTTATCAACAGCCTCTCGTACCGGGCCCGGGCGGGAGTCACGCCTCGCACACTCCGCCGGTCGGACCACGCGTGTGGAGTTTGCAGAAGTCGAGGTGACGCTGACCGACTTTGATCCCGATGTGCAGCAACTGTTCGACGGCTATCTGGAACCGCTTGATCCGTCTGGGCAGGTCAGTGAGGACCTTTACGCCGACCCCACTGCGCCCCAATGTGTGCGCCTGACATACCGGCTGTCCTACGATGACGCGGCCGAGGTGCTGGAACCCATCGTGTACTTTCCAGCTTGCAGTAACCCGGCCATCGGCCAATACATCCGGGTGCCGGCTGCGACTCGCCGGGCCCTGCCAGTGATCACCCTCCAGGCCAGCCTGCCAATGCAGCTGCGTGCCGGCGGCAACCTGCGGCGTGTCATCGATGCGCGAGACCCTGATGCGGCATTGGCGGCCTTCGAGGCGCTCCGCGATGCCATCGCGGCCGCGGTGTCCACTTTGTCGACTGACCCGGCTGTGACCGGTGCCGTTGATGCGGTGCTCAGCGTTGGCGGTGTCGGCACGCGCCTGGGCGATACCCCAGTCACCGCGGCCGAGATTGGGTTCCTCATCGAAGACGGGTCAGTTGGAGCCTTGCTGCGCACGCTCGGGCCGGCCGCACGACTGGACCTCGCAGGACTTCTGAAGCTGACCAGCCACGGCAGCACCGCCACTGCAGTGCTGTCGGTGGCCGAGGCGATGCTGCTAGCCAGCGTGCCGGGGGCGATCGTCCTCGCTGACGACTTTGGTGATCAGCTCGACGCGCCGGCAGCTGAACACCTCGCTGCGCTCCTGCGTGCACGATCAGGGCAGCTATGGCTGTCGACTCGTCGCCCCGATATTGCCCGCGCGTTCGAGCCCGGTGAACTCGTTCGGCTCGTCCGTCGCGGTGGCGTGCGAGCCTACTACCAGCTTGAGAAGGTCACTGAGCGTAAGGCATTGAC
>JALZCN010000311.1 GCA_030863045.1 Actinomycetota bacterium
TTCCAGCTAGAGGCCAACCGGTGGGCACTCAGCCGCGGGGGACACGTCCGCACCGGTTTGGAAGATAACCTCTACTACGAGAAGGGACGACTGGCCCAGTCCAACGCAGAGCTGGTGACCCGATTAGCCAATCTCTGCACGGAGTACGACCGTTACCCGGCCAGTCCCGCGGAGACCAGGAATCTGCTTCACCTTGACCAGACCACCGCATCGGCGACAACCGATCGAATCAAGTGAAGTTCAATATTCCGGCCAGAGGGATGGACCCGGCGCCACTAGACTCTTGTGGGGTTCCAGAAATCGCCTGTGCCGCTGACCTGGTTGCTTGGTGCGCTGGCCGACAGGCGTGATCGCAAGCCGTGTCGTTGCGGCTTTACCTGATCTTCCTGAGGCTGTTGAACCTGCTGTTGTTGCTTGGTCGCTCGTCGGTGTCTAAGGATGTCGAGCTCCTGGTGGTGTGCCACGAAGTCACGGTGCTGCGCCACAGCGAGCCATGAGACGCTGTGAAGATCGCCGGGCGGTGGGTATCTATATCGGGCGATTGGCCAGTACGGCCAGGTCATCGACGTGCTCGACTCGCAGAAGCGAGATCTGGCGGTCACCCGGTGGTTCTTCATCCGCGCCCCGAGCACGGCCTACGGCCGACAGAGGTGACCACCGATCGGGCACCGGCCTACCCGCGAGTGATCGAGGAATTGATCCACCACGTGCCACGTCACCGAGCAGTACGCGAATAACATCGTTGAAGCCGATCACGGACGCCTGAAGGCCCGGCTACGATCGATTCGTAGCCTGAAAAGGTTTCCGACGCAGGTAATCAGTGCCGGACACGCGTTCGTGCAGAAGCTCCGACGCCGCCACTACGAACTCGGCGTGGACATCGACCCACGGCATCAGCTCACAGCAATCTTCATCGAACTCGCCCACGCCATCTGATCGAGGCAGCACAACGGAAAATTTCGTCTGCTTCCCGCCTACGCAACAGACCCACCAAACACTCTGTCGCCTGTGACGCCGAGGCATCCCGGTGCACCTCGTGGCGGCGCGTGCTAACGATCACGACTCCCCCACTGCTCGAGTTCCACCTGCGCCACTTTCCGGGCGTTTCCGCGGGCAAGGGGTGCAAACCGCTACGGGCATGCATGTGCCCGGGACCTCTCGGCGGGTCGGAGCGGGGCGCTTTCTTGCGTCTTAGGGGCTGTACACACCCGCGCATTTCTGGTCGATGATCGCCTTATTCGCCGCGATCACGCTGGCTGCAAGCCAGCGCCTTGTAGCGCGGCGAGCCCCGCGTACGCGTCCTTGCATTGCTGCACGGTTGGTGCTGCAGCTGCGTACGCCGCAGGGTTAGCTACTAGCTGACCGGTGAACATGACGGCCAGGATGGCGACGACGTAGGTGAGCAATCGCTTCATGGTGCTGCCCTTCGATGTTGTGGGGGCCGCTGTGCGGGGTATATCGGCGGGTCACGGGCCGGTGTTACCGGTCAGTAGGTTGGACCTCGCCAGCCTGCGCTCTCAGGGGAAGGGGCGCCCAAATCGCGAGGACTCATCAACTCTCCGCGACCCTACAAGGCTTCGCTCGAATTAAATGCGGTGCACTCAAAGGTCGTACTCGATCGCGAAGTCAGCCTCGTAGAGCTCTCTCGGTGGCACCTTGCTCTTAAGGATCGCCTCGCAAACCTGCGGGGTCTGGAGGTCGAGGATCCGCATCGAAGCGCCAATCTTGCTGACGGCCTCGATCCGGTGGGACTCGGAGCCGTACGTCTCCGCGACCGCGCAAAGACCCTGGAGCTTCACCAGCGAGTCCTCGAGGTGGTGTCCGTGGGGGTCGACAATCGACGGCCGAACATATGAGCGAGCAGTACCGCTGGGTAGCCGTAGATGCCAAAGACAGTCCCACAGGGCGTTGTTGCATTTGGCGAAGCCCGGGGCAGGCGAGGCCGGTTGATCCTCGGGTTGGTCAGGTCGCCAGGAGCAGCTCGTCGAAGGCGGTCACCACCCGTAAGGTCATTCGGGTTCGTCAACGCCGAGTTCGTAGTGGCCGCGACGGATGTTCTGAATGAACACGTGCCCGGCGGATGATGATCCTGGCTGACTGATCTGTTTTCAGGCTGCGCATCGGTCGCAGGCGCCGCTTGAGCTGCCCGTGATCGGCTTCCATCCGGTTGTTGGCGTAGGCCTGCGTACAGTGCCACGCACTCGGAGCCAGTCCATCAAGAATGTGCGGGTACATCACCGCCTTGTCAGTGGTGACCTCCACTGGGATGACTTTGGTGGTGGCCAGCGCCCGGGTGAAGAAACACCGCGCCGCACCAGCATCTCGCCGCGGGGACACATACACGTCGATGACCTGGGCGAACTGGTCGATTGCTCGGTAGAGGTAGATCCATCGGCCGGCGACTTTGATGCGATGTAGGAGCGGGGCCTCTGCTCCTCGTGGCGTC
>JALZCN010000317.1 GCA_030863045.1 Actinomycetota bacterium
GCTCATGACCGCGCCGACGTACTCGTCGGCAACGAGCACCGAGATCTCGTCGACGGGTTCGAGCAGGTTGACCTGCGTCGCCTTGGCCGCCTCCTTCAAAGCCAGTGCGCCGGCCATCTGGAACGCCATGTCCGAGCTGTCGACCGAGTGCGCCTTGCCGTCGTAGAGCGTGACCTTGAGGTCGACGACCGGATAGCCGGCGACGATGCCGCGGTCCATCTGGGTCCGCACGCCCTTTTCGACCGAGGGGATGTAGTTGTGCGGCACGACCCCGCCGACGATCTTGTCGACGAACTCGAACCCGCCCCCGCGCGGCAGCGGCGCGACCTCGATGTCGCACACCGCGTACTGGCCGTGGCCGCCGGACTGTTTGACATGCCGCCCGTGGCCCTTGGAGGGGCCGGCGAAGGTTTGCCGCAGCGGCACGACGACCGGCTCGGTATCGACGTCGGCCCCCACCGCGCGCAGCCGGGACAGCACCACGTCGGCGTGCGCCTCACCCATGCACCACAGCACCATCTGGTGGGTTTCGGCGTTGCGTTCCAACCGCAACGTCGGATCCGCGGCCACCAACCGACCCAGCCCGCGGGCCAGTGCGTCCTCGTCGCTGCGACTGCGACCCACCACTGCCACCGGCAGCAATGGCTCGGGCATCGGCCAAGGCGCCACCAGCAACGGGTCGCTGGGCGCGGACAGGGTGTCCCCGGTCTCGGCGGAGACCACCTTGGTCACCGCGCACAGGTCACCGGCCACACAGTGCGGTACCTCGTTCAGGCTGCCGCCCAGCGGGGTGTAGACGTGCGCCACTCGCTCGTCAGTGTCATGGTCGGCGTGCCCGCGGTCGGCCAGTCCGTGCCCGGAGACGTGCACCGGTCGGTCCGGATGCAACGTCCCGGAGAACACCCGCACCAGCGAGACCCGACCTTGGTAGGGATCGACGGTGGTGCGTACCACCTCCGCAACCAGCGGAGCTGCGGGATCTACCTGTACCGCGGCGTGCTCCGACCCATCCGGCCGGGTCACCGGAGGGGGAGTGTGCTGGATCGGCGCGGGGAAGGCGCCGGTGACCACTTCGAGCAGTTCGGCCAGTCCCACCCCGGTGCTGGCACAGGCCGGTATCACTGGGTGGAAGGAGCCGCGGGTGACCGCGGTCTCCAGATTTCCGATCAGTGCTTCGACGTCCAGGTCCTCGCCGCCGAGGTAGCTTTCCATGAGGGACTCGTCCTCACTCTCGGCGATGATCCCCTCGATGAGCTCGTTGCGAGCCGCGGTGAGCTCATCGGCGTCCCCGCCACTGGGCTCGCCCTCGGCCGGCGGGTAACCGTTGCGGTAGTCGAACAGCCGCTGCGACAGCAGCCCCACCAGACCGGTCACCGCGCCGGTGCCGTCGCGCACCGGCAAGTACAGCGGCAGCACCCCATCACCGAAGGCCGCCCGGCAGGAAGCGATCACGCCTTCCAGATCGGCCCGTGGATGATCCAGCCGGCTCACCACTACCGCCCGAGGCATCCCGACCTCGGCGCACTCCCGCCACAGCGCGCCGGCGGCGGCGTCGACGCCCTCCCCGGCAGACACCACGAATAGCACCGCGTCGGCGGCCCTCAGCCCGGCGCGCAGCTCACCCACGAAGTCGGCGTAGCCTGGAGTGTCCACTAAATTAATCTTGATCCCGGCGTGCTGCAGAGGCGCGATGGCCAGCGTCACCGACCGTTGCTGGCGCACCGCGGCGGGGTCGTGATCGCACACGGTGGTGCCGTCGGTGACTGTGCCCGCGCGGCTGATCACGCCGGTGGCCGCCAGCAGCGCCTCCGCCAATGTCGTCTTTCCCGACCCGGACGGCCCGACGAGGGCCACATTGCGGATCCGGGACGGGTCCTGCGCCACTACGGCGGAATCGGTACGCTCGACGCTGCCCTTGGTGCCCATGGAATCCCACCCTCAGCTCTGTGGATCGTGTGGTCGATCTCACACCGGTGCGACGGTCGAGGCAACCCCCCGGCCGCCTTCACTCGCTACGGGTATACGGCACCGACGTACGATCGGGGTAGGTGTCCCTGTGCCCTTCCCCGCCGTCCCTGCCAAGGAGTGAATCCACCGTGTCCGCCGAGACCGTCAACATCGAGCGCCAGATCGGCACCGCACGGGTCAAGCGTGGGATGGCCGAGATGCTCAAAGGCGGCGTGATCATGGACGTCGTCACCCCGGAACAGGCCAGGATCGCTGAGGGTGCGGGTGCAGTGGCGGTCATGGCGTTGGAGCGCGTCCCGGCCGACATCCGCGCGCAGGGTGGTGTCGCTCGGATGAGTGATCCAGACATGATCGATGCGATCATGGACGCGGTGTCCATCCCGGTGATGGCCAAGGCCCGCATCGGTCATTTCGTCGAGGCGCAGGTGCTGCAGTCGATCGGCGTGGACTACATCGACGAGTCGGAGGTGCTCACCCCGGCCGATGAGGCCCACCACATCGACAAGTTCACCTTCACCGTGCCGTTCGTGTGCGGGGCCACCAATCTCGGCGAGGCGTTGCGCCGGATCTCCGAGGGTGCCGCCATGATCCGGTCCAAAGGGGAAGCCGGGACCGGCAATGTCGTCGAGGCGACCCGGCACATGCGTTCGATCCGAGCCGGCATCCGCGCCCTGGCCGCCATGGCGCCCGAGGAGTTGTTCGCGGCGGCCAAGGAACTGGCCGCGCCGGTGGAGCTGGTCCGGGAGGTCGCCGCGGCTGGTTCGTTGCCAGTGGTGCTGTTCACCGCGGGCGGTATCGCCACTCCCGCCGACGCGGCGATGATGATGCAGCTCGGCGCCGAGGGCGTGTTCGTCGGCTCAGGCATCTTCAAATCAGGCGACCCGGCCAAGCGGGCAGAGGCGATCGTCAAGGCAACCACCTTCCACGACGACCCCGAGATGGTCGCGAAGGTGTCGCGAGGGCTGGGCGAGGCGATGGTAGGGATCAACCTCGGCGATCTGTCCGATGGCCAGCGGCTGGCCCAACGCGGCTGGTGACCCGGGGGAAAGGCGCGATCGACGCCGAGGCGCTACTGCTTTCGGCCGTTGCCGGCGCGCGCCTGCGCACCCCGGGGCCGGAAGGCGGCGCCGCCCGGATCTCTTGCATCAGCCGCGGCACCGCGTTGGTGCACGGCGATTTGCACAACCACACGCTGCTTTCCGACGGGGCCGGTGACCCGGAGGCGGCGTTCCCGTCGATGCGCGATGCTGGCCTGGACGTCGCGGCGATCACCGATCACGCGATCCGCGGCGCCACGGTGGAGGGCACCGGTATGGGTGGTACGCCGTGGATCGGCCTGGACCGGGCTGCGTGGCGACGCACTGGGAAACTCGCCGAGGCCTACGATCGGCCCGGCGAGTTCACCGCCATCCGCGGCTTCGAGTGGTCCCATCCGTCTCTGGGGCACGTCAACGCCTGGTTCACCGATGACTTCACCGATGTCGCGACCCACGGGGAGATGGCCGAGCTGTACGCCTGGTTGACCCGGGTCGGCGCGCGCAACGGTGCAAGCGGCTTCGCCGGGCTGGCCGGCTTCAACCACCCCGGCCGGGAGGCCGGCCGGTTCGCCGGTTTCGGCTACGCGCCCGCGGTCGCTGAGCAGATCGTCAGCCTGGAGATGTTCAACCGCACCGACGACTACCTGTTTGAGGGTGCCGCGTCGGACACTGACTCTCCGTTGGTGGCCTGCCTCAACGCCGGCTGGCGGACCGGGCTGCTCGGGGTCAGCGACGAGCACGGCCCGCACTGGGGCTTCCAGGAGGGTGTGGGTCGGGCCGGACTATGGGTGACCGAGCACAGCCGCGCCGGGGTCGCCGAGGCATTACGGGCTCGGCGATTCTTCGCCACCCGGGTCGCCGGGCTGCGGGTCGACGCAACTGCTGGTGGTGTGCGCATGGGCTCGGCGCTGCGGCACCGCCAGGGACCCGTTGCGTTCGCGCTCGATGTCGATTGCCTGCCGTCCTGGACCGGTCGCACACTGCAGGTGCAGGTGCTGCGCCCGGACACACCGGTGCCCGCAGTGGCCGACGTCATCGAGATGCGTTGCGGTGACGTCGCCCGCTTCACCGTGCCGATGAGCATCGACGACGGCCGCTGGGTGGTGCTGCGCCTAGCCGACCCGGACACCCCCAACACGACGCTAGGCCCACCCCAACACCCGGCGAACAACCACGCGGTCGCTTACACCAGCCCCTGGTTCCTCGAACCCGGCCCCTGACCGCGCCGCCCCCAGCCGCGATTCGGCTCCGGATGGCGTTTCAAGCGGCCCGCGGCACGATTCGGCTCGCACCGGCGGCCTAACCTGGTATCCGTGACACGGAACGGGCCGGTGGTGGGGGTACTTGCGCTACAAGGAGATGTACGAGAGCACCAGCGGGCGGTAGCTGCGTGCGGGTTGCGTAGCACGCTGGTACGGCGCCGCGAGGAGCTTACCGCGGTGGATGCGCTGATCCTGCCTGGTGGCGAGTCCACCACGATGAGCCGGCTCTTGGTCGCCTTTGACCTGATGGAACCGCTGCGGGCCCGGCTGGCTGAGGGAATGCCGGCCTATGGTTCGTGCGCGGGAATGATCCTGCTGGGCCGGGAAGTCCTCGACGGCCGGCCCGACCAGCAACAGCTCGCGGCGCTGGACGTGGTGGTGCGCCGCAATGCGTTCGGTCGGCAGGTCCACTCCTTCGAGGCCGACCTGGACTTCGTCGGGGTAGCCGGTGTCGCGGTCCGGGCGGTGTTCATCCGCGCCCCCTGGGTGGAACAGGCCGGTGCCGACGTCGAGGTGCTGGCCACGGTGCCGGAGGTGCCGGCTGCGGGCAGCGCCGCCGGTAGGATCGTGGCGGTCCGGCAGGGGAGCGTGCTGGCCACCGCGTTCCATCCGGAGTTGACCGGCGATCGGCGGGTGCACCAACTCTTCTGCGAGATGGTCCAACAGGCGCGTGGGGTCCGGGTGCTCGGGTGAGACCGGCGAGCGAGAAAGAGCAGATATGAGCGGGCATTCGAAATGGGCGACCACCAAGCACAAGAAGGCCGTGGTCGACGCCAAGCGTGGCAAGCTCTTCGCGAAGTTGATCAAAAACATCGAGGTGGCGGCGCGTACCGGTGGTGGTGACCCGGACGGCAATCCGACGCTGTACGACGCCATCCAGAAGGCCCGCAAAACATCGGTGCCCACCGACAACATCGAGCGCGCCGTCAAGCGCGGCTCCGGTGCTGACGCCGGTGGTGCCGACTACCAGACGATCATGTATGAAGGATACGGTCCCGGCGGGGTTGCGCTGCTCGTCGAGTGCCTCACCGACAACCGCAACCGGGCTGCCTCTGAGGTCCGCACCGCGATGACCCGCAATGGCGGCACGATGGCTGACCCTGGGTCGGTGTCTTTCCTGTTCAGCCGTAAGGGCCTGGTGATCGTGCCTCACCAGCCGGGGGTGTCGGAGGACGACGTGCTGACCGCGGTACTCGACGCCGGTGCCGAGGAGGTCAACGACCTGGGCGAGTCGTACGAGGTGGTCTCCGAGGCAACGGACCTCATTTCGGTGCGCACCGCACTGCAACACGCCGGCATTGACTACGACTCCGCCGACGCGAGTTTCCTGCCCTCGGCGAGCACCCCGCTGGACGCCGACACCGCCCGCAAGGTGTTCAAATTGATCGACGCGTTGGAGGACTGCGACGACGTGCAGAACGTCTACGCCAACTTCGACGTCCCCGACGAGGTATTGGCCGAAGTAGGCTGAAAAGTTCACCGATGTTCCAGCGCCGCTCGCTCGACGCTCGGCCCAGATACTCGGGGCCGGTGTGTTGCTGCCGGACCCGCTGACACCCCAGGTAGGGTTTCGAACGGGTGTTCGTTCTTCGCGGGGGAGGATGCTGGTGCGGGTGCTGGGGGTGGATCCGGGGCTCACCCGATGTGGGCTCGGTGTGGTCGACGGCGGGTCAGGGCGGGCGGTCAGGTGTGTGGCCGTCGACGTGGTTCGCACCCCACCCGAGGTGGATCTCGGGGCGCGGCTGGTCGCGGTGGCCGATGTCGTGCAGCGTTGGCTGGCCGAGCACCGTCCCGACGTGGTCGCAGTGGAGCGGGTGTTTAGTCAGCACAACGTGCGCACCGCGATGGGTACCGCGCAGGTTGGTGGAGTCGTGGCGCTGGTCGCGGCCCAACGAGGGCTGCCAGTGGCCTTCCACACGCCCAGCGAGGTCAAAGCCGCTGTCACCGGCTGTGGTCGAGCGGGGAAGGAGCAGGTGACGACCATGATCACTCGTTTGCTGGCGCTGCCGGCCAAACCGCGACCAGCCGACGCTGCGGACGCGCTGGCGCTGGCGGTGTGCCACCTGTGGCGGGCGCCGATGATACAGCGGCTTGCGGAGGCACAAGCCCGCTCGGCACAGCTCGCTCGTGCTCACCGCGCCAGGTTGGCCACCGCGGCTCGCCAGGCGGGAGCGACGCGGTGATCGCCTCGGTGCGCGGAGAGGTGCTCTCCGTGGACCTGGATCATGCCGTCGTCGAGGTCGGCGGCGTTGGGCTGGCGGTGCACGCCGTGCCCGCCACCCTGGCGAGTTTGCGGCGCGGCGAGCAGGCCCGGCTGGCCACGTGGTTGGTGGTGCGGGAAGACTCGCTGACGTTGTACGGGTTCGCCGATGTCGCGGCCCGGGAGCTGTTTGTGCTGTTGCAGACGGTCTCCGGGGTGGGACCCCGGCTGGCGCTGGCGATGCTCGCCGTTCTCGATCCGGACACCCTGCGGACGGCGCTCGCCGAGGGTGATCTCACGGCGCTCACCCGGGTGCCGGGCATCGGGCGCAAGGGTGCCGAGCGCATGGTTGTGGAGCTGCGGGACAAGGTGGGAGGGCTTGTACCCACGGCATCGGGATCGGCGACCCGCGGCGGTGGCGCGGTGCGGACTCAGGTGACCGAGGCGCTGGTCGGGCTCGGGTTCGCAGTCCGGCAGGCCGAACAGACCGTGGATGCTGTGCTCGCCGACGCGGATCCCGGGCCCACCGATACCTCGGATGTGCTACGCCGCGCACTGACCCGGTTGGGGCGTAACCGATGACCACCCAGCGGCCGGTCTCGGCCGTGGAGGACCCGGCAGACGTCGAGCTGGAGACCACACTGCGGCCACGCCGGTTAACGGAGTTCATCGGGCAGGCACGGGTTCGCGAGCAGCTGGAACTGGTACTGGAGGGTGCTCGGCGCCGTGGCGCCGCACCCGACCACGTGCTGCTGTCCGGTCCGCCTGGGCTGGGCAAGACGAGCCTTGCGATGATCATCGCCGCGGAGCTGGGCAGCGCGATCCGGGTGACCTCCGGACCGGCGTTGGAACGCGCTGGAGACCTCGCTGCCATGCTGTCCAACCTCGTCGCGGGTGACGTGCTGTTCATCGACGAAATCCACCGGGTGGCTCGGCCCGCAGAAGAGATGCTCTACCTCGCGATGGAGGATTTCCGGGTCGACGTGGTGGTCGGCAAGGGTCCCGGGGCCACTTCCATCCCGCTGGAGATCGCCCCGTTCACCCTGATCGGAGCCACCACCCGGTCCGGTGCACTGACCAGTCCACTGCGTGACCGGTTCGGTTTCACCGCGCATATGGAGTTCTACGAGCCATCCGAACTCGAAGTGGTGCTGCACCGCTCAGCCGGCATCCTCGGTGTGGACCTGCGCCCCGATGGCGCCACCGAGATCGCCGGCCGCTCGCGGGGTACGCCCCGGATCGCCAACCGTCTGCTGCGGCGAGTGCGTGACTACGCCGAGGTCCGCGCCGACGGCGCGATCACTCGAGAGGTGGCGCGCGCCGGCCTGGCTATCTACGACGTCGACCAGCTCGGCCTGGACCGGTTGGACCGCGCTGTACTGACCGCGCTGGTGCGCACCTTCGGCGGTGGACCGGTCGGGGTGTCCACCATCGCGGTTGCGGTGGGGGAGGAGCCGGCCACCGTCGAGGAGGTGTGCGAGCCCTTCCTGGTGCGTGCCGGCATGCTTGCCCGCACCCCACGCGGCCGGGTGGCCACCGCAGCGGCGTGGCATCACCTGCGGTTGGAGCCGCCCGCCGATACCCCGGCAGACCCGGCTCCGACACTGTTCGAGACGTGAGAAGTGCTTGCATGGTCCGCCCACGCGTGTCGGTTAGCCGGAATCGGTCACGGCGGACGGCCTGCCGGTAGCGAGACCTGGCACACTCGGTGCTGGAACGACGATGGCGATCGGAGAACCATGGAATCCCTGTTCCTGCCGCTGCTTTTCATTGCGGCCCTCGCGCTGCCGCTGATTCTCGGTTCCCGCCGGCAGAAGCGCGCGATGGCCGAAGCACAGCGGCTGCAGAACTCGCTGGCCGACGGCGACCGGGTGCTGACCACCTCCGGCCTGCAGGGAACCGTTGTGAGCAGCGCGGACGAGACGACGGTAGACCTGGAGATCGCTCCGGGAGTGCGCACCACGTGGTTGCGTGCGGCGATCCGAGAGAAAATCACCGAGGACGGCGGTGAGCCGGCCGAACCTCGCGCGCAGCTGGCGCCGCCCATCGACGGCAGCACTCGCACCGGTAACTCCTGACTGGGCTGTGCGTGGGCGATACGCTCCGCACCCCATCCCCACGTCTCCCGCCGATCACGAGGCTGGCACAGTGGGCAACCGCGGCAGGGCGCCGGTGCTGGCGCTGCGTGCTGTGAGTTGCGAATAAGGAGAACCACCAACCGTGGCACCACCGGCCGTGCGATTCCGCCCGTGGCGTGACCTGGCGATCTTCGCCGGGATCGTCGCTGTCCTGTACTCATTGGTCTTTTTCACCGGCGGTGGAAACCTGACTCCCAAGCTGGGCATCGACCTGCAGGGTGGCACCCGGGTGACCCTTACCGCCCGCACCGTCGACGGCCAGCCACCCTCACGGGAAGCGCTGGACCAAGCACGCCAGATCATCGAGGAACGAGTCAACGACACTGGGGTGAGCGGGTCGGAGGTCATCCTGGATGGAAACAATC
>JALZCN010000353.1 GCA_030863045.1 Actinomycetota bacterium
GAGGCGGTGTCCCACGGCTCGAGATCGGAGTCCCGGGCGTAGGCGGGCCAGGTCACCAGGTGCGGCGTGCCTGGCCGGATCTCCTGGTCACAGCCGGGACAGCGATAGCTCTTGAGTGCCTGCTGGCCGGGAACCGTCCGGACGACCCACTCCCCGTCCGGGCCACTCTCCCGGCGTGCCCAACCCGTCCCACCCTCCGCCGGAGCTGGGATGGCGCCGCGAGGGCGGCGCGACAGGTTACGCCGAGGCATACAACAGTCTAGGGCGGTAGCGGTACGCTGTAATCCATGCCGCGCTACGAGTTCCGTTGCCGGAAGTGCTCGACGACCTTCGAACTCAGCCGCCCGATGACCGCGTCGGGAGACCCGGCTCAGTGCCCGTCCGGGCACGACGACACCGTTCGGCTGCTGTCCACCGTCGCGTTGTCCGGGGCTGGGACTCAGCGCGCAGCCCCAGTTAACGCCGGCGGGTGTTGCGGAGGCGGCTGCTGCGGCTGAACGTCAGCTGGTGACCGGGTGCGTCGACCCTGCACTGACACAGACGGAGGCTGTCCGGTTAACGGCGCAGCCTCCGCAGCGGACTCGTGAGCGGCATTCCCGCTCACGAGTAGTCGCGGAAACCCTTGCCGGTTTTGCGGCCCAGGCGGCCGGCGGTGACAAGCTGCTCCAGCAACGGGGCCGGGGCGAAGCCGGGCTCGCGGAACTCCTGATAGAGGCTGCGCTGGATGGCCAGAGCAACGTCCAAGCCGACCACGTCGAGCAGCGCGAACGGGCCCATCGGCAGCGCGGCACCGACCTTCATCGCGGTGTCGATGTCGTCGGCTGACGCGTAGTGCGCCTCCAACATCCGTACCGCGTCGTTGAGGTAGGGAAACAGCAACGCGTTGACGATGAACCCGGCGCGATCGCCGCAGGTCACCGGCACCTTGCGCAAAGATCGGACGAGCTGACGGGCAGTGGCCAGCACATCGGCCGCGGTGCTGATGGTCGCCACCACCTCGACCAGCTTCATCACCGGGGCGGGGTTGAAGAAGTGCAACCCCACCACATCACCCGGGCGGGACGTGGCCGCGGCGCACTCGACCACCGGTAGCGACGACGTGGTGGTCGCCAGGATGGCGCCCGGCTTGCACACCTCATCCAGCGTGGCGAAGATCCCGCGCTTGACGTCCAGCTCCTCGGCCACCGCCTCCACCACCAGGTCAACGTCAGCGAAGTCGTCCATCGAGGTGGTGGTGGAGATTCGCCCGAGGGTGGCGTCGCGGTCCGGCTGGGCGAGTTTGCCTCGGTTGACGGCCTTGTCCAATGAGCGCGTGATCGCCGCAACCGCCGCGTCAGTACGGCTGTTGCTGCGGCCGCGGACGATCACATCGTGGCCACCCTTGGCCAGCACCTCGGCGATGCCGGTGGCCATCGTCCCGGTGCCCACCACACCGACCGTGCCGATCGGGCGGGTCTTGACGTCGGATTGCCCTTCGGCCGGGGTGGCGGCGTCGGGTACCACCGTCGAGGAGTCCTGCCCTGCGTAGGTGTAGAAACCGCGCCCTGACTTCCGACCCAGCAGCCCGGCAGTGATCATCTGCTTGAGCACCGGCACCGGCGCGTGCAGCCGGTCGGCGGACTGCCGGTACAGCGCATCTAGGATTTCATACGCGGTATCCAGGCCGATCAGATCCAGCAGCGCCAGCGGACCCATCGGGTAGCCGCAACCAAAGCGCATCGCTGCGTCGAGATCCTCCCGGGTCGCGTAGCGCTCCTCGAACATCCGTGCCGCGTGGTTGAGGTAGCCGAACAGCAGCCCATTGGCGATGAAACCGGCTCGATCCCCGACCACCACCGGCGTCTTGCCCAGCGTGTCCGCGAGCGTCACCACGTTGTCGATGACCTCCGAGTCGGTCACCACGGTACGCACGACCTCGACCAGCTTGAGCACCGGCGCGGGGTTGAAGAAATGCATCCCGATGACCTTGTCCGGTCGTTTCGTCTGCACCGCAAGCTGGGTGATCGACAGGCTCGACGTGTTGGAGGCCAGCACCACATCGCTACGCACGATCCCGTCCAGCGCGGTGAAAATCTGGGTTTTGAGATCCAGCCGCTCCGGCACGGCCTCGACGACGAAGTCGACATCGGCCAGATCGGCCAGCTTGGTGGTGAAGCTGATCCGGTCGAGCAGCTCGCCACGAGCCGTCTCGTCCAGCTTGCCGCGCTCCAGGGCCCGCCCAGTGGAGTGCTCGAGATGCCCGCGACCTCGCGCCACCCCGTGCTCGTCGACCTCGACCGCCATCACGTCGAGCCCGGTGCGGGCGAGCACCTCCGCGATCCCGGCGCCCATCGTGCCGATCCCCACCACACCAACTGTCTTGATCTGTGTTGCCATCTGCTGCCTCCCGCGACGTGGCTAGGGCACCGTGTTCAGCGACCGTAAAGGACGCGGACAATTCGCATCAGCAACCACATCGCCCAAGACGGTCGGGCGAAGGTGAGCACCTGCACCACAGGACGGAACCGGCGACGGGTGACCGCCTTGGTGCGGGAGAACTCACGCAGTCCGTCGGCACCGTGGATGCGCCCGAACCCGGAGTCGCGGACCCCACCGAATGGCAGCGCCGGCACCGCGGCATAGGAGGCCACGCTGTTGACTGCGACCATCCCGCACCGGAGCCGGTCGGCGATCTCCGCACCATGGCGCGCGGAGAAGACCGCCGCTCCCAACCCATAGCGGCCAGCATTGACCCGCTCCACCGCGTCGTCCAGGTTCGCGACCCGGTGCACTGTCAGGGTCGGGCCGAAGGTTTCCTCGGTCACCGCGGTGGAGGTTTCCGGGACGTCGGTGAGCACCACCGGCTCCACGTAGGGCGGGCGGACCGATTCCGCACCGCCGACCAGGGCGGTGCCACCACGTGCGAGCGCGTCAGCGAGGTGCTCGCGGATCACGTCAACCTGGCCAGGCCTGGTGATCGGGCCGAGATCAGCCTGCGGCTCACCGC
>JALZCN010000388.1 GCA_030863045.1 Actinomycetota bacterium
GGATGGTGCTGGACGTGGGCAACTGGGACGCCTCCCTCGCGGTCAACACACCCGGCCAGTCCGGTGTCCCGGACAGCCCGCACTACCGCGACCTCGCCGGCCAGTGGCGCTCCGGGACCTACTTTCCCCTCCCGTATAGCCGATCGAAGGTCGAGCGGAACGCCAAGAGATGGATCATCCTATTACCGGACGCCGGTCACTCATGATCTCGATGAGCGACGAGATGACCAGAGTGACCGCTGCGGTCGGCCTTGGTCTCGCACCAGAGAGGCTAAGCAGTCGCCGGCTTCACCCGAGGACGGCGTGTAGGGATGCCATGGCAGTGTGAAGTATGCCACACACGAAGATCACGATTGATCGAATACACAGTGTCTAATTCTTTTAGGCATGCTCGCTCTCGACCCGCAAAAACCCAGGTCAGCACAGCGCTCAAGCCCGTTCCATCTCTTAATCAGCGGGTTCGGGGTTCGAGTCCCTGGCGGCGCACCATCCATGTAGGACGGGGCACGCCGCGAGCGGTAGCACAGTGCCTACGGCAGCAGCAGCCCGATCAACCCAGCACCTAGGCCCAGTACCACCGTGGCACCGACCGGCACCAAGCAGGCCAGCAACACAAGCAGCAGCACCGCAGACCACACGGGCCTGACTCGGCGAGCAGGGGCAGCGTGACGGGGACGAGCGGTGGGCGTAAGGACGGCCATGGCGGGCAGGTACCCGCCCAACGGCGAGGCCTAACGCGACACACTGGTCGCCTTAGCCTTCAAAGTCGCTCCAGACGAGGCGGTGCTGATCTGCTCCTCCTTGCGGAACGACACCGTCCCGTCCTCACTGACGGTGAAGTTATTGATCTGCGGCCCGTCTTCACCACCGGTGACCTCGTAGATCACAGTGAAGTATACTTCGGCAACGACCGCACACCGGTGTATCTGGGGTCGATCTGGTAGCCGATGCTGCACCCAGCACTGCCGAAGCACTGCTTCTCAAGGATCTTCACTCCGATGGCGAAGTCCTCCGGTGCCGGTAACGCCGTGGGTGGCGCGCTGTAGGTGGTTGGGGCTTCGGCCGTGTAAGGCGCCGACGTGAACTGACCCAACTGACCCTGCGCCGCTGGCTGCGGACCGGTGTCGCTACGCAGGTCGCCAACGACGACCCCGACGACGAACGACGCCGCGCCGATGATGATGAGCCGGATACGACGTGGCCACGGCTGAGCGGACTCCGAGGAGGGGCCTGGTGGGGGCGTGATGTGAGTCATCGGGGGGCCTCCGAAGACCCCCCTCGGGTGCCTTAGTGAGTTCATCGACTGAGATGACGAAGGTGTTACTTCACGCCAGCTCCTGCTCACGCCGGGGTGGGGGTCCGATCTTGGTAGCAAGATCAGGAGGCTGACCCCGCTGTCAGGTTTCTCTCTCTCCCCGACATCGGAGGTGCCTCTAGTCGAGCCATTCCTGCAGTTCGGCGTGTAGTCAATGCGCATGATTGCGCTGGGCGTCGATGGCGGTCTGGTCGAGCCAGCGGCTTGCCCGAGGATTTAGCGAGATATTTCGTGAGGTAGCCGACGTGCCGACTCGCTTCCTCGGTGCCGCCGAGGATGCTCTTGACGTGCACCTGTGCGCCGAGCGGACGACGTGGGTGGATTCGGTTAGTTCGCGCAGGCGTCATCCCAGGTGGGCAGCGGTATTACGGTGTCGAGGTCGGTGAAGGCCCCGTTCAGGTCCGTGGCGAAGGTGTCGTAGCCGACGGTGGGTTTGGCTGGAGCGGCCGAAGCCGCGCCGGTCGTAGCTAATCACCCGGTGACCGTTCGTCAGCAGCTCCCGCTCCTGACGCTCCCAGGAATTCCCGTTGAGGGGGTAACCGTGGATCAGCGCGACCGGCTGGCCGTGCCGTGATCCTGGTAGTGGATTTCGATCGGGGCGCCGTTTCGGTTCCCACCGCCAGACGTGGCATGGACGTTCCTCTTTGGGCTGGGTCCTTCGGCCGGGTCTGCACTCAAAAGCTAATGCCCCCGCGACGGCGCACTCGACGCCGGCCTAACCGAGGACCTGGATCAAATGCTCACCCCAGCGTTGGACTCGCCACCATGCCGACAGGCTGGACTGCGACGGCGGCCAGGCAGCATCATCAGCGGCCGTTCGCATTGGTCCTGGCTGGGATCCCGGGATCCAGCCAGCCGATATGCGAATGACGCTCTCCGTGTAGACAGCTTGACCGCCGCCCGTAACCCTGCAGACCATGACCGCCGCCGACTGCTGCGCGAGCGATCTCTTCCATGGGCGCGGGGGGTCGCCCGAAGCGCGACCGTGAATGCGGGTACAACCTACGGAGGGTTGACACCGCGGTCGGGTGGATTTGCAAGCGTTAGGAGACGCAGATAGCTGCCGAAGACAACACAATCCGCCCCTTCCGGGTCGACGTTTCGAACAGGATGTCGCCGAGCTGCACCGACGCATCGCGGCGACCCAGTGGCCCGACCGGGAGACGGTCAAGGACCGTCCCAGGGCGCGCAGCTGGGGAAGATCCAGGAGCTGGTGGCCTACTGGGGGACGGACTACGACTGGCGCAAGTGCGAGGCGTGCAACGATCCGTCACCTGTTCACCAACCTGATCACCGAACCACCCGTCGGCTCACCAATCCGCTGGCCTGGTCACGCTGGCGACGCCACCACCAACACCATGCCCGCGCCAGTCACCGCCGCCGCAACAAGCTCAACTCACGCGATCATGATCTACGGTAGGAGTACTAATATGCTGATATGGCACCAACTCGGGCGGAAATTCTCAGCGCTGCACCGCCGATCTTCAAGTCGCGGCTGTTGAATGCGCTGACCCGCACCCACCCTGTCGTGCCGCTGGTGCTGTACGGCCCGGTAATCCTGGCGATGGCGGCGTTCGGCGTGCAGCGTGTTGGCGTCCTGATCGCGATCACGCTCTTGGCCGCGGGCTATTTCACCTGGACCCTGACGGAGTACTGGGTGCATCGTGCGGTGTTTCACCTCCAGCCGCGCGGTCCGCGGAGTGAATCATTTGTGTGGGCCATTCACGGGGTGCATCACGACTACCCCAACGACGCGCGGCGAGTAGTCGCGTTGCCCATGGTGAGCATTCCCATCGGTGCCGCCGCAGCCGTCCTGTGCTGGCTGGTGTTGCCGGGGGCCCTGTGGTTGCCGTTCGTGGCCGGCTGGGGCGGCGGATATGTCGCCTATGACCTGCTGCACGCCTATCTGCATGTAGGCCGGCCGAGGACGGCGCTGTTCCGCTGGCTGCGGGCGCGGCATCTGCGTCACCACTTCGCCGACGCCCGAGGATGTTTCGGCGTGAGTGCGCCGTATTGGGATTATGTGTTCGGCACCTCGCTACCGGCTCGCACACTACGCCGCGCGCCCGTCCGGGGAGGCGAGCCAAGCGCCGCGCTGAGATCGGAGGCAGGCCCGGCGGTCACGCCCCCAGGTCAGGTAACGCAGCGCAGTGCGGTGACCTTGCCCCGGCTGTGAGCGTCGGGAT
>JALZCN010000403.1 GCA_030863045.1 Actinomycetota bacterium
GCTGAATACCCCTACGCCGATTGGGTCGCCCAGGGGCTGACCCACCTGGAGGATCTGCCCGAGCGCGAGCGCGAGGTGCCCAGCCACGCGTCGCTGGTGCGCCGCCAGCAGTCTCTGGGTTACACCCAGGAGGAGCTGGCGGTGCTGCTGGCGCCGATGGCCCTCACCGGCGCCGAGCCCATCGGATCAATGGGCAATGACGCCCCGCTGGCTCCGTTCTCGCAGCACTCCCGGCCGCTGTTCGACTACTTCACCCAGCTGTTTGCCCAGGTCACCAACCCACCCCTGGACGCGATCCGGGAGGAGTTGGTGACCTCGCTGCAAGCACAGCTTGGTGCCCAACCCAACCTGTTGCTGACCGACGCCGCATCCTGCCGGCGGATCGTGTTGCCGTTCCCGGTGCTGGACAACGATGAGCTCACCAAGATCGTGCACATCAACGACGACGGCGACTGGCCGGAGTACCAGGCCGTCACGGTCCGGGGCGTCTACAAGGTGCACGGCGGTGGGCACGCCCTGGTGACGCGGATCAACGAGATCTGCGTCGAGGTCTGCGAGGCCGTCGAGGACGGCGCCCGGCTGATCGTGCTGTCGAATAGAGGCGTGGACGCCGACCACGCGTCGATCCCATCCCTGCTGCTTACCGGGGCGGTGCACCACCACCTGGTGCGGGAGAAGACCCGCACCCAGGTCGGCTTGATCGTCGAGGCCGCCGACGCCCGCGAAGTGCATCACATCGCGCTGCTGATCGGCTACGGCGCCGCGGCCGTCAATCCCTACCTGGCGATGGCGACCGTCGAGGACCTAGCCGAGCGGGGCATGCTCAACGGCATCGACGGCAAGACCGCAACCCGAAACCTGATCAAGGCGCTGGGCAAGGGTGTCCGCAAGACGATGTCCAAGATGGGCGTGTCCACCGTGGCCTCCTACACCGGCGCGCAGATCTTTGAGGCGATCGGTCTGGGGCCTGAGGTCATCGACTCCTGCTTCACCGGCACCACTTCCCGGCTCGGGGGGGTCGGGTTCGACACCCTGGCCGACGAGGTCGCGAGATGGCACCGCCGTGCCTTCCCACCCGACGGGGTACGCGCCCCGCATCGGGAGCTCGCGATCGGCGGCGATTACCAGTGGCGCCGCGAGGGCGAGCCGCACGTCTTCAGCCCACAGACGGTCTTCAAGCTGCAGCACTCCACCAAGACAGGCCGCTACGAGGTGTTCAAGGAGTACACCCGGCTCGTCGATGACCAGTCGCAGCGCCTGATGACCCTGCGCGGGTTGTTCGCCTTCCGCGAAGGTGTGCGCCCGCCGGTGCCTATCGACGAAGTGGAGCCAGTGGAGTCGATCGTCAAGCGGTTCGCCACCGGCGCCATCTCCTACGGATCCATCTCCAAGGAGATGCACGAGGTGCTGGCCATCGCGATGAACCGGCTCGGTGGCAAGTCCAACACGGGGGAGGGCGGCGAGGACGCTGACCGCTACACCCGCGATCCCAACGGGGACCTACGCCGCTCGGCGATCAAGCAGGTTGCGTCCGGGCGGTTCGGGGTGACCAGCGAGTATCTCGTCAACGCCGACGACCTGCAGATCAAAATTTCGCAGGGCGCCAAGCCCGGCGAGGGCGGGCAGCTACCCGGCACCAAGGTGTATCCGTGGATCGCGAAGACCCGGTACTCCACTCCCGGCGTGGGGCTGATCTCGCCACCGCCGCACCATGACATCTACTCCATCGAGGACATCAAGCAGCTGATTCATGACCTGAAGAACGCCAACCCGCAGGCCCGCGTGCACGTCAAGCTGGTCTCGGAGGTCGGGGTGGGCACGGTGGCCGCCGGGGTGGCCAAGGCGTACTCCGACGTGGTGCTCATCTCCGGTCACGATGGCGGCACGGGGGCCTCGCCCCTGTCGTCGATCAAGCATGCCGGCACCCCATGGGAGCTCGGGTTGGCCGAGACCCAGCAGACGCTGATCGCCAACAAGCTGCGGGATCGAATCGTCGTGCAGACCGACGGCCAGCTCAAGACCGGCCGCGACGTCATGATCGCCGCCCTGCTGGGCGCCGAGGAGTACGGCTTCGCCACCGCCCCGCTGGTGGTCTCGGGTTGCATCATGATGCGGGTCTGCCACCTGGACACCTGCCCCGTGGGGGTGGCCACCCAGAACCCGGTGCTGCGCGCCAAGTTCACCGGCAAGGCCGAGTACGTCGTCAACTTCTTCGAGTTCATCGCTCAGGAGGTCCGCGAGTACCTGGCTGCGCTCGGGTTCCGCACGCTGGAAGAGGCCGTTGGCCGCACCGAGATGCTGGATACCCGCCCGGCGATCGACCATTGGAAGGCCGCCGGACTGGACCTGTCACCGATCTTGCACCTGCCTGCCGACCTGGACCCGAACGCCCCGCGGCACCGGATCGTGGATCAGGACCACGGGCTGGACAAGGCGTTGGACAACACACTCATCGCGCTGTCCGAGGGCGCCCTGGCCGACGGGGAGCCGGTGCGGCTCGACCTGCCGGTGCGCAACGTCAACCGCACGGTCGGCACCATGTTGGGTCACCACCTGACCCGCCGCTGGGGCGGGGCGGGGCTGCCCGACAACACCATCGACATCGCCCTTACCGGATCGGCCGGGCAGTCCTTCGGGGCCTTCCTGCCTCGTGGGATCACCCTGCGGCTGGTCGGTGACGCCAACGACTACGTCGGTAAAGGTCTGTCCGGTGGACGGATCACCGTGCGCCCGCATCCGGACGGGCAGTTCACCGCCGAGCACAACATCATCGCCGGCAACGTGATTCTCTACGGCGCGACGTCCGGGGAGATGTTCCTGCGGGGGATGGTGGGGGAACGCTTCTGCGTGCGCAACTCTGGCGCGCTGGCCGTCGTCGAGGGCGTCGGCGATCACGGTTGCGAGTACATGACCGGTGGCCGCGTGGTGGTGCTCGGGCCGACCGGCCGCAACTTCGCGGCCGGGATGTCCGGTGGGATCGCCTACCTGCTCGACCTGGCCGGCGGCCGGATCAATCAGGAAATGGTGGATCTGGATCCACTGACCGACGACGACCGGGCGTTTTTGGCCGACGTCGTGGCCCGGCACCACGCCGAGACCGGGTCCGCGGTGGCGCACACCCTGCTGGCCGATTGGGACACTGCGGTCGATCGCTTCGGCAAGGTCATGCCCAAAGACTTCAAGCGGGTACTGGCCGCCCAAGCCGCGGCCCAGCGCGACGGCCGCGACGTCAACGAGGCCATCATGGAGGCCGCCCATGGCTAGGGCTCGTGAGTGCTTAACAG
>JALZCN010000412.1 GCA_030863045.1 Actinomycetota bacterium
GCTGTTACCCGCGCCGAGAGGCTCGGTCATGGTGGAGATACCGATCCCGAGCCGGCGACCCTGCGCGCGAGCCTCCTCCTTCTCGCGCAAGAACTCGTCGTAGCCGATCGCATCCAACGCCACGTCGAGACATTTCTCGTATTGCCCAGAGTCCAGCAAGAAGCCGTAGGGCGTACGGAAGGGGAACTGATGGTCCTTCACCAGGTTGAGCCGACGGAACTCGGCCGGGTCCATACCAAGATCGTAGGCAGCGGCCTGGATCACGCGTTCCTGGAAGAACATCGCCTCGGTTACCCGGAAGGAGCACCGGTATGCCACCCCGCCGGGCGCCTTGTTCGTGTAATGGCCCTCCGCGGTCATGTACCCGTACGGAATGTCGTAGGCAGCGAATGCGGAATGGATCAGCCCAATCTTGAACTTCGTGGGCTGGGCGTCCGAAAAAGACATTCCATTGTCGCTGTCACAATGGAACCGCACGGCGAGAATTTTGCCATCCTTACGGAGTGCAAGCTCACCCTTGTAGTAGATATCGCGCGCGTAGTGGGTAGAAATGAGGTTACCGGTCTTGTCCTCGATCCACTTGACCGGTCGCGCGAGCAGGATCGAGCAGAGGATCGAGCAGACGTATCCCGGATAGACCGGGACCTTGTTGCCGAAACCGCCGCCGATGTCAGGGGAGATGACCCGGATCATGTGTTCGGGGAGTTCCGCGACAATCGCTACCGCCGCCCGGATGATGTGCGGTGCCTGGGTCGTCATGTAGACGGTCAGCTTCGTGGTTGCCGAGTTGTAGTCCGCGATCGACCCGCAGCACTCGATGGGCGACGGATGGGACCTCGGGTAGTGCAACTCCAGTTTCGAGACCACGTCGGCCTGAGCGAAGGCGCGTTCGGTGCCGTCGCGGTCGCCGACCTCCCAGCGGTAGCAGATGTTGTCCGTCTGGCCCTCTTTGTCGTCCCGAATGATCGGGGCGCCCTCCGCGACGGCTTGGTAAGGGTTGACGATCGCGGGAAGCGGCTCGTACTCAACGACAATCGCCTCACAGCCATCCTTGGCGATGTAGGGATCGTCAGCGACCACGCACGCGATTTCCTGCCCCTGGAACCGCACCTTGTCGGTGGCGAGCACCGGCTGGGTGTCGTAGGACAGCGTCGGCATCCAGGCCAGGTTGTGCTGGGCTGCCATCTCGCCGGTGAGAACCATGTGCACACCGGGAAGCTGCCATGCCTTACTCGTGTCGATTGACTTGATCCGCGCGTGGGCCAATGGGCTACGGAGGATTTCCATGTGCACCATGCCGGGCAACTTGAAGTCATCAATGTAGTGGCCCCGACCCCGAAGGAACCGGTCGTCCTCCACCCGCTTGCGGCTTGAACCCAAGCCACCAATCTTGATCTCGTCTAACGCCTGCGCCACGTCCATCTCCTTTGTCGTCGACCCTAGCCGTCAGCGACTAAATGATCCTGCCTCGGACCGCAGCTTCTCTGCAGCCCACAACACCGATTTGACAATGTTTTGGTATCCAGTGCACCGACAGAGGTTGCCGGCCAGTCCCCAGCGTATGTCTTCCTCCGTCGGGTTGGGGTTCTCATCGAGGATTGCTTTCGCTGCCATCATCATCCCGGGCGTGCAGAAACCACACTGCAGACCGTGCTCCTCCCTGAACCCTTCCTGGATGGGGTGGAGCTCGCTGGGCAGGCCGAGACCCTCAACAGTCGTGATCTCGTGCCCGTCACACATGACGGCGAACATGGTGCACGACTTCACGGGCAAGCCGTCCATCAGTACGGTGCACACGCCACAGTTCGTCGTGTCGCAGCCGAGGTGCGAGCCCGTCAGTCCCAACACTTCGCGAAGGAAGTGGATCAACAGTAAGCGAGGCTCGACGTCGACAGTTCGGGGTTCCCCGTTCACCACGACGTTTATCCGTCGTTCTTCCACGCCGCCTCCTTGACGTCGCCAATACCTTTGAAGGTACCCATCGAAATCGAAATTTTCACATGCTCAGGCCGCTCGGGCCAATTGGTTGCTCAAGCCACGCGTGACGAAGGTGTACACAACGTGCCGCTTGTATTCCGCACTACCACGAACGTCGGTCTTTGGTTGCGCCGCTTCCGCCGCCAACCGAGCCGCCTGCTCGATCGTGCTCCCGTTCAGCGTCTTACCAGCCAGTGCCTGCTCGGCCGCGGTGCACTGGATGTTGGCCGGGCCAACGCCGGTCAACGCGAGACCTGCCCGGTTGATCGTGCCGCCGGACATCTCCAGCGCTACCGCCAGACCCACGGTCGCGAAGTCCCCCACCCGACGCTCCAGCTTGAGGTAGGTCCCCGAACGGGTGCCCCTGGGCGCCGGCACCCTAGCCCGCACGGCGATCTCGCCCGGCTGCAACGAGTTCTGGAACGGCCCAGTGACGAACTGCGAGACTGGGATGGCCCGCTCGCCCTCAGCGCTTTGGGCGATGACCTCCCCGCCCAGCGCCAACATCACTGACGCCCAGTCACCTTGCGGATCCGCGTGACACAGCGAACCGACCAGGGTGCCGCGGGTGCGGACCATCGGGTCGGAGATGAGCGGTGCGGTAGCTGACATGGTCGGATGCTTGCTCCGGAGGAGCTGAGACCTTTCCAGAGTTCTGTGCCGGCACAGAGCGCCGACCTGCAGTGACCCGTCGGAGTCCTCTTCGTGATATTCCAGGCCGGGGATATTATTGATATCGACGATTGCTGCCGGTGCAGCAAAGCGCAGTTTAATCAACGGGATAAGACTTTGCCCGCCGGCGAGGATTTTCGCCTCGTCACCGTACACCGACAAAACGTCGAACGCCTCATCAAGTGAACGTGGAGCCTCGTAGTGAAAACGAGACGGGTACATCCAGTCCCTCCTAAATTCAAAAGTCCGCGGAAAAGGTCCACAAATAAAACCCGCCCGTAGGTATCCCGTTCGGACGCCACGAAGAACGCTCACTTACCGCCGACCAATATAGTCGAGAATTATCAGTCGAGCTGCCTAACCGACGAGGTGCCCCTAGGTGTCCATCAACCCAAGTCCTCGACGCGACGCAGGCTCGTCATCAGGCTCGTATGTGTGGCGTGCGGGGGGTGCCTCCTGCCGGCGCTCCGGCTCAGATGTGCGGCGCGGAGCAGGGGTGTCCCCCGGGCGCTCCGGCTCGGCAACCGCCACCGGAAGGCTCTCTTCCTCGGGATTCGGCCGCGGCCGCTGATGCGGGGGCCATGGGCCGGGTACCGGCTGACCGGCGATTCGAAGCCAGTCCACGACCTCCGGCCAGGCCCAGATGGTCGGGCTCTTCCCCGTCTTCGGAGCATTCTCAATCAACTCATAAATTCGGGGGTTACCTCGACTGTGCCCGTCAGACTCGATCGCCATCGCCTGTCCCCTCTCCACACTTTGCTGTCTGCACTCTGTTCACTACACCTCGGGGGCTCGCTGCGCCTTGGGCTCAACTGCACGCCGGGGTGCCAACGTCTCGGGGGGTCGCCTGGGTTCCCGCGTCCATTTCACTGTGACGCGCAGCACTAGTCCACACGGATGAGGTTCGGCGTGTCAAGAGCACCTACACGGCCCGCGCGTCGGAGGGATCCCCTCAATACACCGCAGCGAGCGGCCCGTGTTGATAGTTGTTTTACAGTCTTAGTTGAGGGACCATGAGGTATGGCTGTCGCGGCTCCGCTGGCTCTGCGTGAGGGTGATCGCGGCCGGCTGGAAGCATTGGCACGCTCGACGGCTGTACGGGTGAGCGTGGCGCAGCGAGCACGGATCGTGCTGATGTCCGCGGACGGTCTGACGAACACGGAGATTGCCCGCCGGACGGGGTCAGCCCGGCCGACGGTACTCAGTTGGCGCAAGCGCTATGCGACCGGGGGCATCGATGCGCTTGGCGACCTACCGCGATCCGGCCGACCAGCAGTGGTGGACGAGCTTGAGGTGGTGGCCACCACGCTCGCCAACGGCGGCCGGCCACCAGCGCACCTAGGAGTCAACCAGTGGTCGTCCCGGCTGCTGGGCGACCACCTGGGTGTCTCCTTCGCCACGGTTGCTCGGATCTGGCGCAAGTGGGGCATCCAGCCGGAACACGTCGAGACCTTTGCCTTCTCTCCCGACCTTAGACGACAGGCCCAGATCAGGGACATCAGCGGCCTTTACCTCAACCTATCTCAGCGCGCTGCGGCGTTGCAGCGATCAGTCGCAGCCGGCAACCCGGAGCGCCGCGAGGGTAGCCCCGACCCATGGCTGAAGCTCGTCGAGGTCTCACTCGGGATCATCACGCAGCAGTCCATCCGGCGCGGAACCTTCGCCTCGGTGCGCAACCTCATCGACGCTATCGGCGCTCTGACTGACGGGTGGCAGGACCGCCACGAACCCTCCCCACGAGCCGGGGCCGGCGCGCGTGCTGCCGAGCCAAGATCCGCGACAAGCGGGCGTAAAATTACTTTTGACACGGGAGATGACCTGCGTAAAGAATCTTCACGATCGGTGGATCGTGGCGCTCGGCGGGGCCAGGATCGGGGAGCAGGCCGGGTCCGCGACGCGAAGTCTGTGCGGGCGGAGTTCCACGGGTCCCGAGGACGCCGATCGGGACGGACGAGCGCCGGGCGCGAGTAGCGGCGGTTCACCCCCACCGAGTGAGGCCGGCGTCGGCGCCCGGTCTTAGCCTGGCGTCCATGTCGATCGAGCAGCCCGAGAGACCGCTCCGGAGATCGCCACCGGACGACTCGCCACTGCGAGCGGTCATTTTCGACGTGGACGGTACGTTAGCCGACACCGAACGAGATGGTCATCGCGTTGCCTTCAACGAGGCATTCGAGGCCGCCGGCTTGAATTACCGCTGGAGTATTGAGGAATACGGTGAACTGCTCGCCACGACGGGTGGCCGTCGGCGCATCGAACGCTATCTACGATCCAAAGGGCACTCCCCCGCCGAGGCCGGTACGATGGCGTCACAACTGCACCAGGATAAAACTCGCCGGTTTGCGGCACTGGTGCGCACCGGGGCAATTGAGGCTCGACCCGGTGCGGCAGAATTGATCAACGCGTTACGGGCCGGCGGTACGGCCGTGGCGGTCGCGACCACGGGGACCAAGGATTGGGTGCTGCCGTTACTCGACACGCTTTTTGGGCTCGACGTATTTGACATCGTCGTCACGGGGTCGGATGTCACTGACCTCAAGCCCGATCCGGCCGTCTATCTTGAGACGCTGGATCGTTTGGACCTCACGCCCACCGGCGTGGTAGCCGTGGAGGATTCAGCCAATGGCGTACAGGCTGCCGGCTCCGCAGGGTTGAGATGCGTGGTGGTGGTCAACGGGTACACCCGTGACCAAGACTTCTCCGGCGCGGTGGCAGTGCTCGACGACTTCGCCCGCCCGGGCGGAGTCGGGGTGCGCCATGGCGACCCGCAGCTGCGTGGCGGGCTGACCGTCGCGGCACTACGTCGCCTCGTCACCACGGTGGCGTAACGTCGGGTTGAGCCCAGCAGTCCAGCGTGTCGGCGTTCAGGAGGTACAGGCGTGTCCGGATCGGTTCGGGTGGCGGTGATCGGGTCCGGTCCCTCCGGCCTTTACGCAGCCGACGAGCTGAGCAAGCACGACGCGGTGTCAGTGGATGTCTTGGATCGGTTGCCCTGCCCGTACGGGCTGTTGCGCTACGGCGTCGCGCCGGACCACCTGAAGATGAAGTCACTGGAGATCACCCTGCGCAAGATCCTGCAGCGGCCTGCGGTGCGGTTTCTCGGCGGGGTCGAGCTGGGTACCGGCATCAGTGTAGAAGAGCTTCGGGAGTACTACGACGCGGTCATCTACGCGACCGGGTCACCGGTGGATCGCCGGTTGGCGGTCCCCGGCGAAGATCTCCCCGGTAGCTTCTCGGCAACCGAGTTCGTGGCCTGGTACTGCGGCCACCCTGATACCAAGGTGGACGCGTTCACCCTGGATGCCCGCAGTGCAGTGGTGATCGGGGTGGGCAACGTCGCGGTGGACGTCGCTCGCGTTCTCGCCAAGCCGGCGCAGGAGCTGGGTGTCACCGACATGCCCGATCACGTGCTCAACGTGCTCAGCGCGAGCACTATCAGCGATATCCACATCATCGGCAGGCGTGGCCCAGCGCAGGCGAAGTTCACCACCAAGGAGCTACGCGAGCTGGGCGAACTGGCCACCGCTGATGTCGTGGTCGACCCCGCTGAACTGGTGCTGGATGAGGCCGGCAAGGAACTCGTCGAGGCCAACAAGACCATACGGCGCAACGTCGAGACGTTGCAGGAGTGGTCCACCCGGGCACCGCAGGGACGGCCCCGGCGGATCCATCTGCGGTTCCTGCTCTCCCCGGTGGCCGTGCTCGGCACCACGCGGGTGGAAGCCGTGCAGTGTGAGCGCAACGTGCTGGACGGCGCAGGCGGCGTCGAAGGCACCGGCGAGACGGTGACCGTGGCCGCCCAGCTGCTGCTGCGCTCAGTGGGGTACCGCGGGCTGGCGCTGCCGGGCGTCCCGTTCGACGAACGGTCCGGTGTGATCCCGCACGTGGCCGGACGGGTCCAGCGCAACGGTTCGACGGCAACCGGCGAGTACGTGGTGGGTTGGATCAAGCGCGGTCCTACCGGCGTGATCGGTACCAACAAGGGCGACGCCAAGGAGACCGTCGAGCAGCTGCTGCAAGACCTCGACGCGCTGCCCCGGGCCCAACACCGTGAACTCGAGGCGATCATCGAGATGCTCACCCAGCGCGGCGTCGGAGTGGTCACCTGGGCAGGCTGGGAGGCCATCGACGCTGCCGAGCAGGCGCTTGGGGTGGCGGCTGGCCGTGCTCGTATCAAGATTTCCGACCGAGAAGCGCTGATCGCCGCCGCCAAGGCCGCCGCCGACCGAGACCCACGTCGTCCGAGTCCTCCCTGAACTCGACGTCACCGACGTCCTTGTGACGACGTGCGCTAAGGCTGCCGGGCTGTCCAGTTGCGCAGTTCGTTGGCGGGCCAGGTGTTCACCACCCGATCGGCTGCTACACCGCAGGCGGCGGCGCGTTCGCAACCGTAGGGCAGCCAGTCGAGCTGTCCAGGGGCGTGCGCGTCGGAGTCGATGGCGAACAGGCAGCCCGCCTCCACTGCGAGCCGCAGCAGCCGGGTGGGCGGGTCCAGCCGCTCGGGGCGGCAGTTGACCTCCACTGCGACACCATGCTCGACGCAGGCGGCGAACACTGCATCGGGGTCGAACTCCGACTCAGGGCGCCGTCGAGAACCGGTCAGGATCCGGCCGGTGCAGTGCCCGAGCACGTCGACATGCGGGTTGGTGACCGCGGCGAGCATCCGCTTGGTCATCTGTGCGGCCGGCATCCGCAACTTCGAGTGCACCGAGGCCACCACAACGTCCAGTTGGGCTAGTAATTCTTCGGTCTGATCCAGCGCACCGTCGGCGAGGATGTCCACCTCTATACCGGTGAGAATCCGGAATGGGGCCAACTGCTCGTTGCAGGCAGCGACGACCTCCAGCTGGCGCCGCAGCCGCTCTGCCGACAGCCCGTTGGCGATGGTGAGCCGCGGCGAGTGGTCGGTCAGGACGACGTACTCGCGCCCCAGCTCTCGGGCCGTAGCCGCCATCTCCTCGATGGGTGAGCCGCCGTCGGACCAGTCGGAGTGGGTGTGGCAATCCCCGCGCAGTGCCCCGTGCAGCTCAGCGGCCATCCCATCCAACGGCCGGTCGTCGGTGGTCTCCAGCCGGCGCAGGTACTCCGGTTGCTGCCCAGCGAGGGATTCGGTGACACAGCGGGCGGTGACCTCGCCGACGCCGGTCAACGCGGTCAGCGTTCCCGCCCTGGCACGCTGTGCCAAGTCGGTCCGGGCCGCAAGCACCGACGCCGCCGTCCGAAACGCCCGAACCCGGTAGGTCGCCTCGTGTGTGCGCTCCAGCAGGAAGGCGATCCGCCGTAGATCGGCCACGGGGTCCCGGGGTCCGGACACGTGCCCTCCAAGCTGATGACTGAGCAAACAGTGTCATAGCACCCCACCCCGCGCTTCGAACTGCGACCGCAGATTCGTGGTGCGACACTGGCCCAACAGGTACCCCGGATGGGTGGCTTCGCACTCGTGGCGGCGCAGGAGGGCTACGGTGCGAAAGCGAAAGAGCTCAGAGAGGAGCCGCCGTGTTGCTTGCCCGCGTTGCCCGTCCGTTGCTTGCCGCCGTGTCCGTCGCCAACGGCGTGGAAACCTTGCTCCACCCAAAGCCGAAGATCGAAGCGGCCACGCCGCTGCTGGCCCGGGGGCAGGGTGTACTGCCCGCCAAGGCCCCGGTCGACCCTGCGTTGATCGTGCAGGCGGGCGCTGCTGTGCAAATCGCCGCCGGCCTGATGATGGGTCTGGGATGGGCGCCCCGGCTCTCAGCGGCGGTGCTCGCCGTGGACCTGATCCCCACCGCTGTCACCCAGAACCCGTTCACGGCTGCTGGTTCGCCCGACGCTCGCAAGGCCCGCCAGGAGCACTTCTTGTCCAACTGCGGTCTGTTCGGCGGGCTGCTGCTGGCGGCCGGCACGGCCGGCGGCAAGCGGAAGAAGCGCGCCAAGCGCCGGGCACGCTAGCCCGCTGAGCACACGGTGGGTCACGAAGTACGTGGGGTGGTAGCGCGCCGCAGGGGTGCACCGGTAACGGTGGAGACCGTTCAGGTGCCGGACCCGGGGCCGGGTGAGGCGCTGGTCGCGGTGCAGGCGTGCGGTGTGTGCTACACCGACCTGCACTATCGCCAGGGCGCGATCAACGACGAGTTCCCGTTTCTGCTCGGGCATGAGGCCGCCGGCGTGGTGGAGTCGGTGGGTGACGACGTTCACACCGTGGCACCCGGCGACTTCGTCATCCTCAACTGGCGGGCGATCTGCGGGCGCTGCCGCGCCTGCCGCCGGGGCAAACCCTGGTACTGCTTCGACACCCACAACGCCGCCCAGTCCATGAGATTGGCCGACGGCACCCCGCTGTCGCCGGCGCTGGGAATCGGAGCATTCGTCGAGAAGACGTTGGTGCACAGCGGCCAGTGCACCAAGGTGAACCCCGCGGTCGCACCGGAGGTCGCCGGGTTGCTCGGCTGCGGGGTGATGGCCGGGATCGGCGCGGCGATCAATACCGGTGGCGTCACTCGCGGTGACTCGGTGGCGGTGATCGGGTGCGGCGGGGTCGGCGATGCCGCCATCGCGGGGGCTCGGTTGGCCGGCGCGACCACGATCATCGGCATCGACGTCGACCCGGGCAAGCTGCGGTGGGCCACTGACTTCGGCGCCACGCACACGGTCAACGCCCGGGAGTCCGACGTCGTCGAGGCGGTGCGGGCATACACCGGGGGCTTCGGGGCTGACGTCGTGATCGAGGCGGTGGGCCGGCCGGAGACCTGGCGGCAGGCATTCTTCGCCCGCGACCTGGCAGGCATCCTGGTTCTAGTCGGGGTGCCCACTCCGGACATGATGGTGCCTGACATCCCGCTACTGGAATTCTTCGGTCGGGGCGGAGCCCTCAAGTCGGCGTGGTATGGCGACTGCCTGCCCGAACGGGACTTCCCCATGCTGGTCCAGCTGCACCTGCAGGGACGGCTACCACTGGAGAGGTTCGTCTCCGAGACAGTCGGCCTGGACGACGTGGAAGCGGCCTTCGAGAAGATGCAACGCGGCGAGGTGCTGCGCAGTGTGGTGCTGCTACGCAGCTCGTGAGTGGGAAACAGTGTTATGACACTGTTTCCCACTCACG
>JALZCN010000413.1 GCA_030863045.1 Actinomycetota bacterium
CCGGTGACCACCGCGGTGAGGTCGGACTGCAGGATCACCGTGCAGGGCGCTTCGGGGAGCAGCACGGCGCACCGCTGGGCCAGCTCCTCCACCACATCATGCTGCGTGGTCCAGGTCACGGCCAGCAGGTGCTCCCCGAGTTCGGACACCACATCGGTGACGATCACCCCGAGCAGCTCGGCTTCGCGGACGGCTGCGGTCACCTTGTCGCCACATTGCACAGCGTCGTAGCCGTGCAGCGGGAAGAACCAGTCGATCTCCTCACCCGCCGCGCGCACCGATGCACCCGAACGCGCAGCGTGCAGCAGAGCACGCCGCAGCAGCCCAGCGGCCGACGCCAGCGACAAGGGCGGCGGAACTTCCCGGTCACCTGATGTCTCCCGGCTGGTCGGTGCGTGCTCGAGCGAGAACCACGCGCCGGCCAGTACGGCCCACCGCCGACCCGGTTCCGCGGCGCGCCACCCAGCGTAGGAGTGCGTCGGGGCGTATCCCGCCTCGGTTCGACCCAGCAGGCCTGCGGCGTATGCCAGGTCGATCCACAGCAGGAGAACGTCGTCGGAGATCGATAGCCGCTTGGCTAGCCGGGCTCGTTCTCGCGGCCCGACACCGCCCTTCTTCAGCGCCGCGACCGGCGTCGCACGGGCCTCGTCGAGCAGGGTGGTCACTCCGCGAAGTGTCTCCTGGGCGGCAGCTTGGGCGGCCCGGCGAACCGCTGCCTCATCGGCGCGGGCGGCAGGGATTGCCGGCCGGCCGGTCAACATGAGGTCGCGTTCGGCCAGCCAGCAGGCGACCGCCACCTCTCTGGGCAATTCAAGTTGATGGTTGACGGGCAACAGCAGGCCGGTCGCTGTCAACAGCTCGGTGGGGTCGCCTGCATCGCGCGGCTGAAAGCGGCCGAACCTCGAATACGACTGGTAATAGTCATAAGAGTCATGCCTGAGCTCAGCGAGCCGGTCCTTGGCGGGTTTCGGCAGCTCACCGATCACCTTCGCGAGCAAGGGCAAATCGGCCATCAGCTCGGCCAGCCGCGCCACCAGTTCCGGCTTGCGCAGCCCATCGGTCGCGGCGCCGAACGCACCGACCGCTGCCCGCAGATCATCGGCGAGGACCGATCCCGCGATCTTCACCACCGGCCGGCCACCACCGATCTCCGCTACCCAGTGCGCCTCTAACCGCTCCGGCAGGCACAGCGCCCCGTCGCTGTCCCAGGCCAGCCCCCGCTCACGCAGCAAGGTCACTCCTGCGCGTATCGCCTGCTCTGAGGCGCCGAGCAAGCGCGCCAGATTCGGCATCGTCGCGAAGGCACCAAGAGCGGCGACGGCCTGCCCGAGGACGACCATGTCCCGATTCACCGTGCGCAATGCGGTGACCAGGGACTCCGCCCCACCCAGTCGCTGTGCGAGCTGATCGAAACCACGCGGAACCGGCTGCACCAGGACATCAGGACGCGCTTGGAGTACCGCTGTCAACGACCCCTCGTCCAGACGGGACAGGTACTCGGCAAATGATCTTGTACGCATGCCCATCATTGTGCCGCCGGGCTCGCTCACGGGTCCGTGCTGGTCTAATCAATCCCACGGGGTGATCATGAGCGATGCTGCCCACACCCTTCGCCGCCGGGAAGCCGCGCCGTCTGCGGTGAGCGCGCGACGAGGTAGCGGAACGTGTTATCCAGCTGGTAGCCACCGCTGGGCGTCCGGTAGCCGGCCAGCCCCTCCAGCACGGCCCGGCGGACGGTGGCGGGGTCCGCGACGCGCAGCACCTGCCGGCCGAGGCCGGAGTCGAGGAGATCGCGCAGCAACGCATCTTCGTCGGGATATCGGAACGGGCAGACGACTTCTCCGACGTCGGTCACGGCGAGCCCAGCCAAGGTAGCCAACCGCTCGAGCCGGCCATCGGCCGACAGCGGTGGGGGGTGCATGCCCTGACCGCGGCCGGCGGGACGGGGCAGCAAGCCGGACAGGGCGCGCCCGAACGCGCGGATGTCGCAGTCCTCCTCCTTGCCCCAGACCGTGATCACCACCGGCGC
>JALZCN010000416.1 GCA_030863045.1 Actinomycetota bacterium
CCCGAGGGCACCCCGCGACGGCGGCTCGCCGCATTCGTCCCAGCCTTGGACGGGGTGCTGGACAGCGGCGGCGCGGTGTTGCTGTTCGGCGACCACCAGGCCGGCTGGCCCGCGCACGCCCGGTGGACCTTCCGACCGGCCGGAGGCGGCGGACAGACCACGATCGGCGCGATCTGGCGGGGCACCATGGTCGGGACCGCCGCCGCGGCACCGCACCACCACGGCGTGCTGGCGCCACCCACCGGCGCCGAGGTTCTCCTCACCGCCCCGGATGGCGCTGCGGTCGCCTACTTGGACCGGGCCAGCGCCGGAGGCGCCACGTTCGTCTCGACCGTCGACCCGCTGGCCCACTTCGGCCACACCGGGGCCACCGACGCCGCGCGATTCCTCGACGAGCTGCTGCGGTGGGTGACGGCGGCCCTTCCTGTTCGGAAGGATGCATCATGAGGCGGGGCCGAGCGACGCTCATCCTGCTCGCTGCGTCAATGCTGCTGGTCACCGCATGCCGCGCGGAAACCGGCACGCCCGATGCGCCGGCCGAGGCTGAGCGGCTGCGGATCGCGGTGCCGCGGGACACCGGCCCGCTCAACATCTTCGCCGGCTCGCCCGAGCCGATCGCAGAGCTGGTTTACGACAAGCTCGTCGCACCCTCGCCATACGTCGACGAGCCGCAGCCGTGGCTTGCCACCGCTGTGCGCCAGGTCGATCCGTCCACCTGGGAGGTCGACCTGCGGCAAGGAGTGAGCTGGCACGACGGGCAGCCGTTCACCGTCGACGATGTCGTATTCACCTTTGATTACATGACGAAGGCCCCCACCGGCCGCTGGACCCACCACGTCACGACCATCCCGAATATTAGTGCGGTCACCCCGATCGACACCGACACGGTGCGCTTCGCGTGCGGATTCCCCTGCCCCGAACTGGGCACAGTCACGCTTGCCGACCTGCCGATCATCCCGAAGCACGTGTGGTCGGCTGTGCCGCCGGACACCGCAAAGGCGGTCAAGTCGCTGCCGGTGGGCACCGGACCGTACCGGCTGGTCGACCACAACCCGACCTCCGGTTACCGCTTCGAGGCCAACCCGACCTACTTCGCCGGGGCTCCGCGGGTGCGCGAGCTGGTGATGCCGGTGATCGAGGATCCCTCGGCCACGTTCACCGCGTTGCGGTCCGGTGAGATCGACGCGACCGCCCGGCCACTGTCCCCGGAGCTGATCGACCAGTTCAGCGACTCGAATCAGGTCGACGTGATCAAGACCGCGCCCTTGCAGTTTCCCGAGCTTCGGATGAACTTCGAGCGTTCCCCGTTCGAGCAGCCGATGTTGCGGCGGGCGATCAGCCGCGCGCTGGACCGCGACCAGCTGCTGGAGACGGTGTTCCTCGGCCAGGGCAGGCCGGCGGACAAGGGTTACCCGCATCCGGACGCGCCGTTCGCCAACCCGTCGCTGTCTACCCCGTACGCACCCGACGAGGCTCGCCGGCTGCTGGATCAGGCAGGTTTCCTCGACCGGGACGGCGACGGGGTACGCGAGGGACCGGACGGTCCGCTGCGCTTCCAGCTGTTCGTCACCGCCAGCCTGCCCATCGACGTTCGCGCGGCCGAGCTGGTATCGGAGGACCTGCGCGAGGTGGGGATCGAGACGCAGGTCACCGGCACCGACGCCGCCACCGTGGCGAACCTGTTCACCACCCGTGAGTTCGACCTGGCGATCAGCACCATCACCGCGCACGGCGTCGCTGATCCCGACCAGTTCGTCATGTCCCACCTGTCAGGCTACCTGTGGCGTGCACCGAAGATCCCTTACCCGGAGTTCGACGCGCTGTATGATAAGTGGGAGGCGGCCACGACCAACGCCGACCGCAACGCGGTCCTGCAGGACATGCAGGCCCTGTTCAACCGGCAGCCGACGTCGGTCCCGCTGTACTACCCCGACGAGTACTGGGCATACCGAACCGGCAGCTATCGCGGGTGGGTCGAGTCACCGGGCTTCGGCATCGTGCACAAGTGGTCGCTGCTGCCGCCTGACGTCGCTCGCAGCGCCAACGCCGTCGTCGCGCAGCGCTAGATGGGACGGCTGCTGCCCCGCCTGGCGCAGTACGCGTTGGTGCTGTGGGCTGCCGCGACGCTCAACTTCGCGCTGCCGTACCTGGCGCCGGGCGACCCGGTCAACTACTTGTACACCGGCCCGATCCAAGGCCTCACCGAGGCGCAGCTGACCCAGATCCGGGCCGGCTACGGGCTGGACCGCCCGGTCCTCGAGCAATACGCCGGCTTCTGGACCGGGCTTGTGCGCGGCGATCTCGGGATTTCCGTGGAGCACAACCGTCCAGTGGTCGGTCTGCTGCTCGAACGCCTGCCGTGGACATTGGCGCTGATCGCATTCGGGATTCTTGGCGCCACGGTGATCGGTATCGTGCTCGGGGCACTCGCAGCGTGGTGGCGCGGCCGCCGGCGTGACATCGCGCTGGTCGCCGGCGTGCTGGCAGTTGACTCGATGCCGAGTTTTTGGATCGGCATGATGCTGATCGCGACGTTCGCGGTGCAGCTTGGCTGGTTCCCCTCCTTTGGTGCCACCGAGATCACGGCAAGTGGGGCGGCGGCGATCGGCGAGATCGTGCACCGGCTCGCGCTGCCGGTGGCCACGATTACCCTGGCCATCTTCGGATCGATCTTCCTGCTCACCCGGGCCGCGATGATCTCAGTGCTCGACGAGCCGTTCGTCCGGCTGGCCCGGTCGAAAGGGATATCCGAGCGTCGGATCGCTTTGCACCATGCGCTTCGCAACGCGCTGCTGCCGGTCTTCACCAACGTGACGGTGATGGTGGGCACGTTGCTCTCGAGTTTGGTCGTGGTCGAGACCGTATTCGCCTATCCGGGGCTGGGTCGGCTGATCTACGAGGGGGTGACCGCTCGGGACTACCCGTTGATACAAGGCGCATTCTTGCTGATCACAGTCGGCGTCATCGTTTTGAATCTGCTCGCCGATCTGACCTATCCCCTGCTGGACCCGCGGGTACGTCGCGACGTGCCGGCCACGAAAGCTGCGCCATGACCCCCGCCCGCGTCGGCGCGGGCATTCTCGCACTGCTGGGCATCACCGCGCTCGCCGCGCCGCTGCTCGCACCCTACGACCCGAACGCCCGGACCGGCACCCCGTTCGCCCGTCCCTCGGCTGCGCACCTGCTCGGTACCAATGACGTGGGCCACGACCTGCTTTCCGAATTGATCTACGGCGTACGGATTTCGCTGCTGATCGGCATCGTGGCGGCGCTGGCGGCGACCCTGGCCGGCCTGACCGTCGGGGTGGTGGCCGGGTATGCACGCGGTTGGCTGGACACCACGTTGATGCGCCTGGTCGACATCGTGCTCGCACTCCCGATACTGCCGCTGGCGCTGGTGATCGGGGTCTTCCTCGGCCCAGGGTTGGGCAACCAGATCCTGGTGATCTCGGCGGTGATCTGGGCTCCGGTGGCCCGCGAGCTGCGCGCCCAGGTGCTGTCGTTGCGCGAACGCGACCACATCCAGGCGTTGCGTGCGATGGGCGCCGGTGCAGGCTACGTGCTGGGCCGCCACGTCGTTCCGGCAGTCGCGCCCCTGGTCGCGCCCCAGTTCGTGCTCGCCACCAAGAACGCGATCCTGCTCGAGTCCTCGCTGGCGTTCCTCGGTCTTGGCGACGTGACAGCCAAGAGCTGGGGCACGATGCTGTCGCTGGCGCACTCCCGCAGCGCATTCCTGACTGATGCGTGGCTGTGGTGGGTGATCCCGCCGGGCCTGGCAATCGCCGCTACGGTGCTGGCCTTCGCGCTGCTGGGTTACGCCTTCGAGGAGCGGGCCAGGCCGGCTCTGCGCGACCAGCCGCCGAGGCCGACGACCCCAGCTACGGCGATGCCGGTGCCCACGACTGCCAGGCACCCGCTGGCGATCAGCAATCTCACCGTCAGCTATGGCTCAGGCGACGATCGGGTGTCGGCCGTGGACAAGGCGAGCCTGTCGGTTGCGGCCGGCGAACTGCTCGGGCTGGTGGGCGAGTCGGGCAGCGGTAAGTCGACGATCGCCGCCGCCGCGTGCGGCCTGCTTCCGGCCGCGGCAGTCGTCGAGGACGGTCACGTGATCGTGTGCGGGCACGACCTGGCGACGTTGCCTCCCGATGAGCTCCGAGCCCTGCGCGGTGATCGGGTGGCGCTCATCCCCCAGGAGGCGATGAGTGCGCTCAACCCCGTCCTGACCATCGGGGATCAGATCGCCGAAGCCATCACCACGCACCGACCGGTGCGCACCACCCAGGCACGAATCAGCGCTGCAGAGCTCCTGGGTCTGGTAGGGCTCGATCCGGCCCGCAGCCGCGACTACCCGCACCAGCTCTCCGGTGGTATGCGCCAACGGGTCGTGATCGCCATCGCGCTGGCCAATGACCCGGCCGTGGTGATCGCCGACGAGCCGACCAGCGGCTTGGACCTGCTCGTGCAGGCCGACGTGCTGAATCTGCTCGACGGTCTGCGCCGGCGGTTGGGTCTCGCGCTGCTGGTGGTATCCCATGACTTACCGGTGATCGAGCGAATCGCCGACCGCATCGCCGTCATGCGCGCAGGCCAGCTGGTCGAGGTTGGCCGCCAGGAGGAGATCGTCACCGCACCCCAGCACCCCTACACGCGGCACCTGCTGCATACCGTTCCCCGACTTCAGCTGCCCGCATCACGGGTCACAGGGGCAGAGTCGAGCAGCCGATGACCCCGCTGCTGACCGTCGAGAATCTGACCGTCAGCTTCCGGCGGCGCGGTCGGGCGGAGCGGCCCACCGCGTGCCGGCAGGTGAGCTTCCACATCGATGCCGGCGAGACGGTCGGTCTCGTCGGTGGTTCGGGCGCCGGTAAATCGACCATCGCACGGGCCGTGGTCGGCTTGGTCCGCCCCAACCATGGTCGGATCATCTTCGACGGCACCGAGCTCCGACCTTCCCGGCGCGGCATGGGACGCTGGATCCACCTGGTGTTCCAGGACCCGTACGCATCGCTGCCACCTACCCTGACGGTTGCGTCCATCGTTGCCGAACCACTGCTGATTCACCGGCTGGCCGCGCGGGATCGGCGGCAGGAGATCGTGGCGGGCGCGCTCACCGCGGTTCATCTGACACCGGCGCAGCGCTTCCTGCCGCGCTACCCGCATCAACTTTCCGGCGGGGAACGCCAGCGGGTGGCCTTCGCGCGGGCGCTGGTGACCCGGCCGCGAGTGATCCTTGCCGACGAGCCGACTCAGATGCTCGACGGCTCGCTGCGCGCCGAGCTGGCCGACCTGCTCGGTGAGCTCCGTTCGATGCACGGGGTGGCTGTGCTGCACATCACCCACGACTTGGCGCTCGCGCAGCGCTCGTGCGACCGCCTGGTCGTACTGCAAGCTGGTCAGGTGGTGGAGCAAGGCGCGACCGGCGTACTGCTGTCTCGACCCGAGCATCCGTACACCGCCGCGCTGATCGATGCCGCACGGGCACTCTGCGCTCCAAGGA
>JALZCN010000421.1 GCA_030863045.1 Actinomycetota bacterium
GCCTGCTCGGGCGACAGGTACTGGGCGGTGCCGATCACTGCGGCGGTTTGGGTCACGCCCTGCCCGTCGGAAAGCGCCCTGGCGATGCCGAAGTCCATCACCTTGACCGCGCCGGAGTTATTGATCATTATGTTGGCCGGCTTGACGTCCCGGTGGATGATGCCGTTGCGGTGGCTGAAGTCCAGGGCGGCGCAAACGTCAGCCATCGTCTCCATCGCCCGGTGTTCGTCCATCGGGCCTTCGGTCTTGACAATGTCGCGCAGTGTCCGGCCCTCGACGAACTCCATCACGATGTAGGGCAACGGGCCGTACTCCGACACCGTCTCGCCGGTGTCGTATACCGCGACGATCGCCGGATGGTTCAGTGCCGCGGCGTTCTGTGCCTCCCGGCGGAAGCGGTGTTGGAATTGGGGATCGCGGGCAAGATCGGCACGCAGCACCTTGACGGCGACGTCGCGGCCGAGCCGGACGTCGCGGCCCCGGTGCACCTCAGACATGCCGCCATAGCCGAGCGTCTCGCCCAGCTCATAGCGATCCGACAGTAGTCGGCCAGTCGTCATTCCCGTGCCGTCCCGCTCATCGTTTGTGACCCGCGCCGTTGCCGTGTCTGTGTTCGGGCTCGGTTCAGGCCCCATAATGCCCCCCGACCGGCTGTCACCCGATGGGGGGCGACCGCTCACCGGAACCTCCTGCAGGACAGCTCGAGCGTCGACCCCTGGGGCACCAAGCCCGCCAGCGGGCGAACCCCTATCACCTGGCACCGCGACCGCCGGTCCCGATCCACCTGCTTCCCGTCTTCGTCGACCACCCGCGGCACCAACCCGCGGGACTTCGCGATGAACGCAGCGTCGCTGGCCGTCTCGCCCCAATAGTCGGTCGGCACGATGAGCACTCCTCCCAGCGGAAGTCCTCTGGGGCTGATGGGCTCCGATGGGAGCTTCTCCTCGAGTGGTTCACGCTCGAAGGGCAGGGGTGTCTCGCTCGGAGTGGGCGCTGCAACACCGGTGGGGTCTTGCCCGATGGACACTCCGGTGGCCGCCGGGGGACGCAGCGCCTCGCGAGCCAGGTAACCGCCGAGAGCCAGCACAAGCACGCCAAGCAGGCCCATCGCGATCCGCAGCGCACCCCGCCGCTGGGTATATCGCTGCGGCGTAGGCGATGCCAGCAGCGCGGTCGCCGGCGGCTGGGGGGACAGCACACCGGTCACCGCCGCCGTAGCCGCATGCCCGCCCACGCCGCTGGGAGGCGGCAGCCGGTGGCCGGCCCGGACCGCGGCGACGGCGGCGGCGAACTCACCGCCGGTGCCATAGCGCTGCCGTGGGTCCTTGACCAGCGCGGCCTCGATCAGCTTGCGAGCACCGGCGGGTACATCCGGGGGTAGCGGGGGTGGCCGGTTGCGGATGTGCATCATCGCGATGGTCACGGTGTTGTCCGCGGAGAACGGGCGTTGCCCAGCCAGGCACTCGTAACCGACCACGCCCAGCGAGTAGACATCGCCGGCCGGACCGGCGTCATTCCCGGCGGCCTGCTCCGGGGCGATGTAATGAGCGGTGCCCATCACCATCCCGTTGCTGGTCACCGGGGCTGCATCGACAGCTCTGGCGATGCCGAAGTCGGTGATCTTCACCTTCCCGGCGGGGGTGATCAAGATGTTGCCCGGTTTGATGTCGCGGTGCACCAGCCCGCGCTCGTGCGCGGCCTGTAGCGCTTCGCCGGCCTGCTCGAGGATGTCCAGCGTGCGGTCGGTGGGCAGCCGTCGATGCCGCAGCAGGATCGTGGCCAGTGGCTCCCCGTCGACCAGTTCCATCACCAGGAACGCGCCAGGGCTCACCGGGTCCGGATCGCTCACCGCTTCGCCGTAATCGTGCACCGCAGCGATGCCGGGATGGTTCAGCGACGCGGTCATCCGGGCCTCGGTCTGGAAGCGGTGCCGGAACTCTGCGTCACCGGACAGCTCCGGCTTGAGCACCTTGACGGCGACCTGGCGATCGAGCCGGGTGTCGGCAGCCTGCCACACCTCACCCATCCCACCGACGGCGATGCGCCGGCCCAGCCGGTAGCGCCGCGCCAGCAGCTGCCCCGTGCTCAACCCCATAAAGCCACCACGGTGCTCATGCCGCCACGGATCAGCCCTACGGCTGTGGAACTCGAAGCGGTCACGATCAGCGAGCTCCCTGCAGGGCGGCGGTGATGACGGCCCGACCGATCGGGGCGGCCACCGAACCTCCGGTCGCCTCAAGGTCCCGGTCGCCGCCATCCTCCACCACGACTGCGATCGCCACCTGCGGGTTGTCAGCGGGCGCAAAGGCCACATACCAGCCGTGCGGTGGGGTGTTCTTGGGATCGGCGCCGTGCTCGGCGGTGCCCGTCTTCGCGGCAATACTGACGCCGTTGATTTTACCTTCGTCACGGTAGCTGTTTTCCGCGGCAACCATCATGTCCCGGAGCTGGGAGGCGGTGGAGCGAGACATCGCGGTCTCGGACCGCTGCGGTGCGAATTTGTCCAGCACGGACAGGTCCGGAGCCAGGATGTTACGGACCATCTGCGGTTTCATGCGAACCCCGTTGTTGGCGATCGTCGCGGCGATCACCGCGTTTTGCAACGGTGTCAGCGCCACATCGCGCTGCCCGATGCCGGATTGTTGCAAGGCGGCGACGTCGGGGATGGCGCCTACCGTCGACGGCGCCACCGCGATCGGGATGGCGAGGTCCTGCTGCCCGATACCGAGCAGTTGCGCTTGCTTGCGCAGGTCGTTCTCACCGACGGTGGAGGCCAGCTGCGCGAAGGCGGTGTTGCAGGAACGCACCAGCGCCGTCTTGAGTGAGGCGGTGTCCCCGCTACCGCATCGCTGGCCGCCGAAGTTGGCCAGTGCCGTCCTGGTGCCCTGTAGCTGCAATGCGGGGGTCGCCGTCAGCTGGGTGTCCGGGGTGGCCTTTCCTGCTTCCAGCGCGGTTGCGGTGACCACCAGCTTGAAGGTTGATCCCGGCGGGTAGGTCGACGCGACCGCACGGTTGGTCAGCGGCGCGCCACGCCGTTCCGACGTCGCCTCGTTCCAGGCGGCCTCCTGCACCGAACCGTCGTGCGCGGCCAGCCGGTTCGGGTCGTAGGACGGGGTGGAGGCCATCGCGAGGACTTCCCCGGTACTGGGCTTGATCGCTACCACGGCGCCGGTGTAACCCCGCCGGGTCAGCTGGTCGTAGGCAGCCCGCTGGGTAGCGGTGTTGATGGTGAGCTCGACGCTGGCCCCGCTGGGTTCACGCCCGGTGACCAGGTCTGACAGCCGCCGCACGAACAGCCGGCCGTCGGAGCCGTTGAGCACCGGGTCCATCGCGTTCTCGATGCCGCCCGCGCCGTAGCGCAGCGAGTAGTAGCCGGTGACCGGGGCGTACAGCGGGCCGTCGAGGTAGGTGCGCAGGAACTGCAGCTGCCCGCCGGTCTCCACCGAGTTGGCCACCGGCAGTCCACCGGCGATGATCTGGCCCCGCTGGCGGCTGTACTCGTCGAGTAGCACGCGCCGGTTACGCGGGTCGGTGCGGTAGTCGCTGGCGCTGACGACCTGGATGTAGGTGGCGTTGGCCAGCAGCAGGACGATCATGCCCATGACGGCCAGCGCCACCCGGCGAAGCGGTGTGTTCATGGGCGCTGCACCATCTCGGTGCGCGCCTCGGCCAGCGGGGCCACCGGCTTGCGGGGCGCGGAGGAGGCCGCCGGCGATCGCGCCGCGTGTGAGATCCGGAGCAGCAATGCCACCAGGATGTAGTTGGCTAGCAGCGACGAGCCGCCGTAGGACAGGAACGGCGCGGTGAGCCCGGTCAGTGGGATCAGCTTGGTCACCCCACCGACGACGATGAACACCTGCAGGCCGATCGCGAAGGAAAGTCCCGCGGCCAGCAGCTTGCCGAAGGTGTCCCGGACGGTGAGTGCGGTACGCATCCCCCGCATCACCACCAGCAGGTAGGTGAACAGCACCGCGGCCAACCCGACGAAGCCCAGCTCCTCACCGATCGCGGCGGTGATGAAATCGGTGTGCGCTTCAGGCACCAGGTCGGGGCGGCCGGCGCCCAGCCCGGTACCGAACACCCCGCCGGTACCGAGCCCGAACAGCGACTGGGCCATCTGGTAACCGGCTCCGTCGTAGTCGGAGAACGGGTCGAGCCAGGCGGTCACCCGGCGTTGCACGTGCGCGAAGAGCACATTGGAGGCCAGCGCGCCGCCGATGAAGAACATCAGCCCGATCACCAACCAGGCGATCCGCTCGGTGGCGATGTAGATGAGCACCAGCACGATGCCGAAGTACAGCAGCGAGGTCCCCAGGTCCTTCTCCAGCACCAGCACGCCCAGCGAAATCCCCCAGGCCATCAGCAGCGGCGCGAGGTCGCGGGCCCGGGGGAACTCCATACCCAGCACTTTCCGGCCCGCCGTGGTGAACAGGTCCCGTTTCGTCACCAGAAACGCGGCGACGAAGATCATGAGCAGGATTTTGGCGAACTCCCCCGGTTGGATGCCCAACCCACCGAACCGCAGCCAGATCTTTGCACCGTTGACCTCGGAGATGGCGCTGGGCAGCAGGCCGGGAAGGGCCAGCAGCGCAAGCCCGACCAGCCCGCAGGTGTAGCCGTAGCGCGCCAGCATCCGGTGGTCGCGGACCAGCACCAGCACCGCTACGAATAGCCCCAGCCCAAGCGCCGTCCAGGCGATCTGGTGGGGGACGTTGCCAGCTGGCAGCGGGTCACCGACCGAGGCGGCCGAGGTCCGGTCGGCGATGTCGAGCCGGTGGATGAAGACCAGCCCCAGCCCATTGAGCAAGGCGACGCAGGGCAGGATCAGGGGGTCGGCATACGGCGCCAGCGACCGCACTGCGATGTGAGCGGCGCCGAACAGGGCCAAGTAGGCGACTCCGAAGTAGAGCAGTGAGTGGGTGACACCCTGCGGCTGGTTGAGCTCCACCAGGATCAGCGCCATGGTCACCACAACCGTGGCGAAGGCCAGCATGAGAAGTTCCAGGGCGCGTTTGGTGGGAGGCTGGGCAGGAGGCCGGGATTCTGGCTGCGGGCTCGCGTCCTGGGCAGAAACCGGAGTGACCATCAGCTCACCATCCGGCAGTCCACTCCGGGCTCCGAGGGCTGCTCCGGCAGCGGTGTGCCGGTGGTCGTGGGCGCGGTCGGAGGGTCGGAGGCGGCGGTCGGAGTCGGATTGCTGGTGGTGGTCGGCAGCGGCGTGATCGGCGATTCAGCTGAGGCAGTCCCGGTACCGCTCAGTGCGCCCGTGCCATCCGTTGGGCACAGTGGCAACAGATCATTGGTGCGTAACCGACCGATGATCTCACGAGCGCCATTGAGCCCAGCGGTGCTGAGCATCCCTCGATGCACATTAGCCTGGGCGTACGGTTGAAGGTCGCGCAGGTACATCGTCTCGCAGCCGCGCACACCTTCCCGGCAGCTGCCCTCAGCCCAGGTGTGCAGTGGCAGGCCGAGGAACTCGCCCCGCACGCCCTGGAAGACGGCCACCTCACCGTTGTCGCCGACCCCCACGAAATACTGGCCACGCACCAAGGTCGAAGCAATCGCGACGACGCTGCCGAACAGCCCGGCAAGCACGAGCAGCCCGATCAACCTGCGCCGCCGCTTACGCTGGTGTAGCTGGGGGTCGGGCGCCGAGGGCTCGACCCGCTTGGGCTCTGCGGGGCGGCGCGGCAGGGTGGTCGTCGCCGCCCGGGAGGCTGCCGAGTCCGGCTGCGGTTGTTCGGCACCGTCGCCGGCCGCTCCCCCGATGATGGGGGCGTCCTCGCCGTAATCGACGTCCACGACATCGGCGACGATGCAGGTGATGTTGTCCGGGCCGCCACCCTTGAGGGCTAGCTCGATGAGACGGTCGGCGCAGACCTGCGGGTCAGGGATGGTCAATCCGTCGGCTAGGGTCTCGGCGCTGACGACGCCGGAAAGCCCGTCGGAGCACAGCAGGTAGCGGTCGCCGGCGAAGGCTTCCCGGACGGTGAGCGCGGGCTCCACGTCGTGCCCGGTGAGTGCCTTGAGCAACAGCGAGCGTTGCGGATGGTGGCTGGCCTCGTGCTCGGAGATGCGACCCTCGTCGATCAGCGACTGGACGAAGGTGTCGTCGTGGGTGATCTGGCTGAACACGCCGTCACGCAGGAGGTAGGCACGGGAGTCACCGACATGTACCAAGCCGATCTTGTTGCCGCCGAAGAGCACCGCGGTCAGCGTGGTGCCCATGCCTTCGCGTTCGGGGTCCTCGCGGACCAGCTCGCTGATCGCGGCGTTGCCCGCGAGGGTAGCCTCGTGCAGTTGGTCGAGCAGGTCGTTGCCGGGTTCGTCGTCGTCCAGCGGGGCGAATGCCGCGATGACCGCCTTGGCCGCCATGTCCCCGGCTGCGTGGCCGCCCATCCCGTCGGCCAACGCCAGTAGGCGGGGACCCGCGTAGACCGCGTCCTGGTTGTTCTGCCGGACCAGGCCGCGATCGCTTCGGGCTGCGTAGCGGAGGACCAGAGTCATGAGCGCAGCTCGATCACCGTCTTGCCGATGCGGATCGGGACTCCGGGCGGAACCCGGGTGGGTCCGGTGACCTTAGCTCGGTCCAGGTAAGTGCCGTTAGTGGAGCCCAGATCCTCCAGAAACCAGTCCCCACCCTGAAAGCCGAGACGGGCATGGCGGGTGGATGCATAATCGTCATCGAGCACCAAGGTGGAGTCGTCGGCGCGGCCGATGAGAATAGGCCTGCCATCCAGTGAGATCCGCGTACCGGCCAGCCCACCCGCGGTGACCACCAGCTGCCGGGGCGTCCGGTTGCGTTGTGCCCGAGCGCCGCGGCGGGACATCGGCATGCCGGCGCGCAACCCCGATGCCGCGAAGAGGTCGGTGCGCAGGATGCGTAGTGCGGCGATGACGAACAGCCAGAGCAGGAGGAGGAAGCCTGCCCTGGTCAGCTGCAATACCAGCTCCGGCACGTTGAAGGCCGTCTCTGTTAGGTGGCGTCGGGTCGATCGGGTCAACCTTGGGTACGGAAGACCAGTTGGGAGTGCCCAACCCGCACCACGTCGCCGTCGGCGAGCTGCCACGTTTGTACCGGGCTGCCGTTCACCATCGTGCCGTTGGTGGACCCGAGGTCGGCGAGCACCGCGGTCCGCCCGTCCCAGGTGATCTCCAGGTGGCGCCGGGACACGCCGGTGTCCGGCAGCCGGAATTGCGCTTCTTGGCCGCGGCCGACGACGGTGCTGCCCTCGGTCAGCTGGTAGTGGCGATTGGATCCGTCATCCAGAACCAGCGATGCGGACAGCTGCGGGTAACCACCATGGTCATAGCCGTACCCAGGGTGTGCGTCACCGTACTGTCCGTAGCCCTGGTTGTAGTCCTGCCGGCCGCCCTGCTCGAGAGGCTGGTGGCCCTGCTGGTAGCCGTCGTATCGGCCTTCCGTGTATCCCTGTGGGTAGGCGCCACCCTGGTCATAGCCGTACTGACCGTAGTTCTGGTATGCGTCCTGACCCTGCGGGTGCCTGGGCTCCTGCGGATACTGGGGGTCCTGGGAGTCATAGCCGTCGGATGGTTGCACGTATCTCGGTTCGACGTCGTGACGGTGCTGACCCGGTTCGTCTTCCCGAAAGTATTCGCCCTGTTGTTGGCTCATGCCTCGGTCTCCTGCAGTACGAGGTTGCGGTGTGTCGTATTCGACAGACGAGCTGGTGCGGAACTGTCCTGTGTGCAGCGTCGCAGACCGCTTCAGGGCCACCGCAACGTCTCCGTAGACATCCCAGCCCTGCTCTGCCAGATGACTCTGGATGCAGCCCTTGAGCATCCGGATGATTCGCTGCTCGTCGCCTGCCAGCCGGTCGTAGTCAGCGGCCCCGAGCCGCACCGTGTAGCGGTTGGGCGCAAGCACTCGCCCCCCGGCGAGCGGACGGGCATTATCGTCGGCTTCACGCTGCAGCGCCTGCGCCACTTCCTGGGGCACCACGCTACCGCCGAAGACCCGGGCAAAAGCATCGCCGACCATACCCTGCAACCGACGCTCGAACCGCTGCGCCTTGCCCACGGCGACCTCCTCTCCCAGGTTCTGCCGGAGTCCTGCCGACGAGCCTCCCCCGATCGTATCGGGGAAGGCCAGCGGGCTGAGCCCGCCGCATCAGGGACGTTCTCCTGGGATGCGTGCTAGCATTCCGCGGTCACTCGGGCGAGTGGCGGAATGGCAGACGCGCACGGTTCAGGTCCGTGTGTCCGTAAGGACGTGGGGGTTCAACTCCCCCCTCGCCCACATCAGATCACCGGGCCGGGAGTTGCCCGGTGTGCATGGTTGAAGCAAGCGCGGAT
>JALZCN010000424.1 GCA_030863045.1 Actinomycetota bacterium
CCGGTGAAGACTGCACCTTCGCCGCGTCCGGTCGCACCATCACCTTCCCCGGCTTCCTCAAGGCCTATGTCGAGACGGTGGACGACGAGGCCGGGGGGGAGGCCGATGACGCCGAGCGCAGGCTCCCGCGGTTGACCGAGGGCCAGCGCGTCACCGCCACCGAACTCGCACCTGAAGGGCACACCACTGCTGCGCCGCCGCGCTACACCGAGGCGAGCCTGGTCAAAGCCCTCGAGGAGCTGGGCATCGGCCGCCCGTCCACCTATGCGTCGATCATCAACACCATCCAGGACCGCGGGTACGTGTGGAAGCGTGGTTCGGCACTGGTGCCGTCGTGGGTGGCCTTCGCTGTGGTGGGGCTCCTGGAGCAACACTTCGGCTGCTTGGTCGACTACGACTTCACCGCGGCCATGGAGGACGAGCTGGACTCCATCGCATCTGGAGCACAACACCGCACCGACTGGCTGACCGGGTTCTACTTCGGCTCAGAACAGGGCAGCACCATGTCGGTGGCCCGCTTCGGTGGGCTCAAAAAGCTGGTCGGGGTGAACCTGGAGGAGATCGACGCGCGTGAGGTCAACTCCATCCCACTGTTCACCGACGATGCCGGGCGAGACGTGGTGGTGCGGGTCGGGCGCTACGGCCCATATCTGGAAAGGGTCGTCGACGGCGACTCACAGCGAGCCAACCTGCCCGACGACCTGCCGCCCGACGAGCTGTCCGCCGAGATCGCCGAGAAGCTCTTCGCCACCCCGATGGAGGGCCGCTCGCTGGGCACCGATCCGGTGACCGGACACGAAATCATCGCCAAGGAGGGCCGCTACGGACCCTATGTCACCGAGGTGCTGCCCGACGAAAACGGCGCAAAGAAGTCCAAGCCGCGAACCAGCTCGCTGTTCAGTTCCATGACCGTTGAGACGGTGACCTTAGAAGACGCGTTGCGACTGCTTTCCCTGCCCCGGGTGGTGGGCACCGACCCGGAAACCGGCCAGGAGATTACCGCGCAGAACGGGCGCTACGGTCCCTACTTGAAGAAGGGCACGGATTCGAGGTCGTTGGCCGATGAGGAGCACATCTTCACAGTCACCCTCGACGAGGCGCACAAGATCTACGCTGAGCCCAAGCGCCGAGGCCGCCAAGCCGCCGCCAAACCACCGTTGCGCGAGCTGGCCCCGGATCCGGTAACCGGCAAGCCGATGATCGTCAAAGAGGGCCGGTTCGGGCCGTATGTCACCGACGGAGCGGGGGTCAATGCATCGCTGCGCAAAGGTGACAATGTGGAGACGCTCACCGATGAGCGCGCCGCTGAGCTGCTCGCCGAGAAGCGCGCCAAGGGACCCGCGACGCCACGCAGCGACGGGCGGCGGGCCAAGACGTCGGTCTGAAGCCTGGGGCTGTATGCCAGCGACGTGGCACCATAGCGTGGTGAACGAGCCGATGTCGGACGCCCTGTTCGGGATCGATGGCACCGAGTCGCCCGAGGTCCTGCCCGATCCCTCGGCGCGTGCCGGTTGGCGGGACGCCCCCGACTTGCCGCCATTAGTGCTGCCCGCGTTGCCGGACGCCAGCGTGATACGAGAGGCGATCGCCGCTGCACTCGGTGAAGATCCGACCAGGCCGGTGGATCTCGACCTTGATGCCTCAGCGCAGCCCCATGCAGCCCAGGTGAAGGCCGCCCAACCGAACCCGACGACGCAGGTGGGGGGGCTACCCCCGGGCGGTTCGCCCAGTCATCGCACGGTTGCACCGTCAGTCACTACGACGGTGGCTTCCCCCGGGCCGTTGCCCCGCAGGACTGTGAGGCTGCCCCGTTACCGCACGCCACTGGCCGCCGCGTCTCGCGAACCCGTGCCGCAGATCGAGTTCGGTCGCCGAGCTACCCGTCGAGGGCCCGCTTTACCGCTGCGGACCCGGTCCAACGGCGGCGCTGGTATCGCGCTCGTGATGGGATTGATCATTGCCGGGTTGCTGGTGTACTTCATCATCGCTGAGATCGTGGAATCGGTCACCAGACTCCTTCCCTGATGACCACAATTCCGGCATTGGCGGCTCAACGGATTTTTTCCTCAGCACCGAATAGCCCCTGAGTTTGCTGGCGGCAGGTGCATGGCAGACTCCGCGCGTTACCCACCTATGGTCGGGGAGCTGTGGTGTGATGCGTGTGGTCGCAGCTGTGTTGACGCTGGTTGCTGTGCTGGCTGGTTGCTCGAGAGGCAGCGGGCAGCCTGATGGCTTCGACGTGGCGCCGGAGCCATCGCGCGAAGCATCGGACGGTCCCATCCCGCCGGTGCAAAATCCCAAGAACCTGGCTGCCATACAGCCATGCCTGATGCTTACTCCGGCGCAACTCGAGGCCCTTCGCATCGACCAGCCCGGCGTGCCCAAGGCTGTCCTGGGCAGCGCTGGATGCGAATGGGGGGACAGGGCCAAGACCCGGCAGTTCGCGGTGTTCGTGGATATCGGCAACGACGTGCTCGGCAATGTCTACAGCCAGCGAACCGCGCTCCCGGTCTTCGAGCTCATCGAGGTGGCCGGACTGCCGGCGATCCGCACCAAGGACAACGTGGACGGCTCCACCTGCTACATCCGGGTGGCTACCGCCGAAGCGCAGACGCTGATCGTCCGGTTCACCGCGTTGCGTCAGGACCACGGGGATTCGTGTGGCCCAGCAAAAGCGTTCGCCCAGACGGTCGTCGGTAACCTGCCACCGCTCACCGGTTGAGGCATCCCGTCCTCAAGTCGCCGTGGGCCGGTACACCTGCTTGACTCAATCCGGATATAACGGTAAAGCGTCATCGCAGCGAAACCACGTGGAGCAGCATGGACCGCCAACCTGAGGGTGACCTGGCGGGGTCCACCGCGCACCGGATGCGCGGGGTGCTGGCGATTCCGGCCTTCCGCCGGCTGTGGGGCGTCACGGCGATCACCGCGACTGCGGAATGGCAGTCCCTGCTGGCGCTGTCCGCCTTGGCCACCCAGCTGACCAGCGGCTATCAGGCGCAGAGCTTCGCGCTCGGCGGGGTGGTGGCCACCAAGCTGCTGCCCGCGATGGTGCTCGGCCCGCTGGCCGGGGCGCTGGCCGACAAGCTGGACCGCCGGCACGTCATGGTGGTCTGCGACGTGCTGCGGGCGGGTCTGTTTCTATCCATCCCGCTGGTCGGCGAGCTGGCCTGGCTGTTCATCGCGACCTTCCTCATCGAGGTCTGCGCGCTGTTCTGGATCCCCGCCAAGGACGCCTCGATCCCCAACCTGCTGCGTCGCCGCGATCAGGTGGAGACTGCCAACCAACTCTCATTGATCATGACTTACGGGTTGGCCGTGTTGGTCGCCGCCGGGGTGTTTACCGCGCTGTCCAAGCTCGGTCCGGTGCTCAGCCAGGCAGGGCTGATCCCCGGTGTTGAAGAGGCGGCCTACCTGGCGCTGAGCATCAACGGCGTCGCCTACGCGTGCTGCGCGATCGTGGTGGGCACCCGGATTCCTGAAATCTCCGGTCGGGCCGCGACCCGACGTGGGCCGCAACCCGGCCTGCTGGCGATGTTGCGCGACGGGGTGGCGTTCGTCCGCGACACACCCCTGGTTCGGGGCCTGGTCATCGGGATACTCGGCGCGTTTGCTGCGGGCGGAGCCGTCATCGCCTGCGCCAAGCTGTACTCCACCAGTCTGGGGGGCGGCGACGCCGCCTACGGGCTGCTGTTCGCGTCGCTGTTCGTCGGCCTCGGATTGGGCATGGCGCTGGCACCGCAGGTGGCCCGCCGGATCCGGCATCGCAGATTGTTCGGGCCGGCCATCGTCGCGGCCGGGCTGGCACTGGCCGCTGTCGCGCTGGCGCCACATCTGCTGGCCGCCCTGGTCGCCGTCATCCTGGTGGGTTGTGCCGCAGGCGTAGCGTTCCTGACCGGTCTGACCATCATCGGAGCTCAGGTCGCTGATGAGATGCGCGGACGCACCATCGCGTTCGTTCAGTCATTGGTCCGGGTGGACCTGCTGGCCGCGATGGCCCTCGTGCCGTTCGCGGTTGGGCTGGTCCAGCAGCGCACCCTCACCCTGTTCGGCGAACCGGTGACCGTCGACGGCACCCGCCCGGTGCTGCTATGCGCGGGCCTGCTGGCCGCTATCGTTGGCGCGATCGCGCACCATCAGATGGACGACCGGCTCGACGCGTCGCTGCTGACCGACCTGCGGGGCGCACTGCGTAGGCGTTTCCCGTCTGATCGTGCCGGAGGCCGCGGATGAGCGTGTGGGCCGGCCTGGTCGGGCAGGATCCGGCCGTTGCCACCCTGGTGGGGGCCGCCCGGTCAGCGGCGGGCACCGTACCGGCCGACGCGATGACCCACGCGTGGCTGTTCACCGGCCCGCCAGGCAGTGGCCGTTCGGTTGCGGCGCGAGCCTTCGCTGCCGCGCTGCAGTGCACCGACGCACAGGCCGGACCGGGATGTGGCAGCTGCCAGAGCTGCCGTACCACGCTGGCGGGCACCCATCCCGACGTCCGTGAAGTCGTCCCCGAAGGCCTGTCGATTTCGGTGGCAGACATGCGCGCATTGGTCGTCGGCGCGTCCCGGCGACCTTCGGCGGGTCGCTGGCAGGTGCTGCTCATCGAGGACGCCGACCGGCTCACCGAAGGCGCGGCCAATGCCCTGCTCAAGGCAGTGGAGGAGCCCCCGCCGCGTACCGTGTTCCTGCTCTGCGCACCCTCGGACCACCCCGATGACATCGCGGTGACGCTGCGCTCCCGCTGCCGGACGGTAGGTCTGCGGACCCCACCCGCGGTGGCGGTCGCTGAGGTGCTGATGGCGCGCGACGGGATGGACACCGACACCGCGCAGTGGGCAGCGTCGGTGTGCGGCGGTCACGTCGGTCGAGCCCGGCGGTTGGCTACCGACCCGCAGGCCCGCACTCGCCGGGAGGCAGTGCTCCGGGTACCGACGGCACTGCGCTCACCGGCCGACGTGTTCACCATGGCCGACGAGCTGGTTGTCGCCGCCGAGTCGGAGGCCAACGGCCTGACCGCGGCCCGCGATGCGGCCGAGACCGAGGAACTGGAGACGGCGCTGGGCGCCGGTGGGACCGGGAAGGGCGTCGCGGCGGCGGTTCGGGGCGCCAAAGGTGCCATCCGCGAGCTGGAACGCCGGCAAAAATCCCGGGCGACCCGCACCCAGCGCGATGCGCTGGACCGCGCACTGGTCGACCTGGCCGGCTTCTACCGCGACACCCTGGTCACCGCTTTCGGGGCGCCGGTGGCCCTGACCCACCCCGACCGCGCGGCCGATATCGCCACCGTCGCCGCGCGGTTGCCGCCGGAGGCGCTACTCCGCAAGCTGGAGGCGGTTCTCAGTTGTCGCGAGGCGCTGGAGCTCAACGTCAAGCCGCGGATCGCCATTGAGGCGCTGACCAGCGCCTTGCAGAGCCAGTAGCACCTCAGTCTTCTCGCACTGGTGCTTGTGATCGCTGTTTCGGACGGATCAGCCGCGCTCAGGTGGCTGCTGCCGGTTTGCGCTGTGAACTCGACGCCACGGACGTGGCGCAGGTGTCCACAGAGAAGTAGGTCCGCCGGGTAAGCGGATGCGACCCGCTACACTGGGCCACGCTGCCGGCCAGCGTCGCCGCCTTAGCTCAGTCGGACAGAGC
>JALZCN010000443.1 GCA_030863045.1 Actinomycetota bacterium
GATTGACCGCGACCACCCGCTCCCACTCGTCAGCCGGCACCTCGCCGAACGGTCCGCAGGAGTCGATCCCGGCGGCGGTGAACACTGCCTGCAGCCGGTTGCCGCCGGCTGCCACCAGTGCTTCGACGGCGTTCTCGGTGGCGACTCGGTTGGCCAGGTCGGCCTGCACGTGGTCAACCTTGATCGAGGGCGCGTTGCGATCGAGGACCAGCGGGCGCCCGCCCGCAGCGAGCACGGCCTCGACGGTGGCCGCGCCGAGCCCCGAGGCACCCCCGGTGATCAGCACATTGCCCAGCGGCCTCATACCTTCTCCTTTCTCGGGCGCCGGAGCTCGTCCCGGCGCGTGTCCCGCACAGCTGAGACGAGCCGGCTCGTGGAGTAGTCGCCGACCAGCGGGATAATGACGATCTGCCCGCCGTGCCGGCGCACTACGGTCGCCTCGGGGAGGTCGCCGACGGTGTAATCGCCACCTTTGACCCACACGTCCGGTCGCAGCGTCTCGAGCAGCGTGCTGGGGGTGTCCTCGTCGAACATGATCACCCCGTCGACCGGCTCCAGCGCCTCCAGCAGGGCGATCCGATCGGCCGCGGGCACGATGGGTCGAGCGGGGCCCTTGCGACGGCGTACCGACTCGTCGGAGTTGACGCATACCACCAGGGCGTCCCCCTGGGCACGGGCCTGCCGGAGCAGGCTGAGATGCCCAGGATGCAGCAGGTCGAAGCAACCGCCGGTGGCCACCAGCCGGCCACCGCGACGGCGTAACCGCGCGGCGAGTTCCGCAGCGGGCAGCCGACCCGATGGTGAGCGCGCTGGTTTGGTAAGCGGTGACCCGGTAGGTGGTGACCCGGTAAGTGGTGACCCGGTGGGCAGGGCGCTGATCGACGCGGCGCCACCGGCGGCAACGAACTGCGACGCGGCGCACACCGCTACCGCCACTGCCGTGTTGACGGGGCTGTTGACGAGCAGAGCGCCGGTGACGGCGGCAGCGAAGGCGTCACCCGCGCCGCAGGTGTCGCGATCTGGAGAAATCTCAATGTCCGGCACTGGCACGGTGGTGCAGCCATCGGCAGTGGCCAATACTGCGCCGCGGGCACCGAGCGTGATCGCCACCGCGTCGCATCGCCACCACCCGCGCAGCGTGGCAGCGGCGTTGAGCCCCCCGGCTGGGGTGAGACCAGAACTCGCCGCCTCCGCCTCATTAGGCGTCACGAGGCGGCACCCAGGCACCGGTGGAGCTCCCCGTGGGTGGGGATCCCACACCACGGGCACCCGGCGGGCCAACTCGATGAGCGCGTCCCGCACGGCGGGATTAGCGGTGACGCCCCGCCCGTAGTCGGAGACCAGTACCGCCTGGACACCAGGTAGCACGGTCGAGAATCGGTCCTTAGTCGCGCCGGCCGCCCGGCCATCACCGGCATCGATCCGCAGCAGCGAACGGCCTCCCGCGCGGATCCGCGTCTTGCACACCGTTGAACCGCGCTGCGGCATCCGCACCACGTCAACGTGCGCGGCGAGCAGGTTAGTGAGCAGCCGAGCGGCAGGGTCGGTGCCCACGGGAGTGATCAGAGTCACCTGATGGCCGGCGCGGGCAGCCAACATTGCCGCCAAACCCGCCCCACCGGGACGCCACCGCTGCGCCTGGACGTCCACGACCGGAGCCGGCGCGTCTGGGCACATCCGATCCACTCGGCCCTCAACGTCACTGTCCAGCAGTGTGTCGCCGAACACCACCAACCGGGAGCCGGTCATAGCTGCGGCGTCGGCGCGACCACGCCCAACGCGTCGTCGATCGCAAAGCACACGGCGTGCACGATGGCGAGGTGCACCTCCTGCACGGTCGCGATGCCAGGAGCTTCCACCGCGATGGCGTCGTCACTGATCGCTGCCAGCGTGTTGGGAGCCGGACCGGTCAGTGCCCACGCGGTCATGCCGACCTCGTGCGCCGCCTTGGCTGCCGAAACCACATTGCGGCTGGCGCCACTGGTGGACAGCGCAATGAGGACGTCGCCTGGACGGCCGTGCGCGAAGACCTGCCGAGCGAATGACTCGTGCACGCCGTAGTCATTGCCGATCGCGGTGAGCGCCGAAGTGTCGGCGTGCAGCGCAATCGCCGACAGCGGGCGTCGCTCGTGCAGGAAGCGGCCGACAAGCTCGCCGGTGAGATGCTGGGCCTCGGCGGCGCTGCCGCCGTTGCCGCATGCGAGCAACCGCCCCCCGCCGGCCAGCACACCGGCGAGGTGGCGTCCCCAGGATCCGATCTGGGCACACGTGATGTCGTCGATCCGGGCCAGGGCGATCCGCAGCGCCATGAAGTGCTCCCGACTCATGATCGGCCTCCCGGCACGGTCGGCGTCGCGGTATCGGCACCGGTCAACACCCCGTGGTAAAGCTGCTCCGTCTCCTTCGCGATGCGTCCCCAGCCATAGCGAGAGCGCGCCCGGGCGGCCGCGGCCGAGCCGATGGCGGCCAGCCTGGCGGGATCGGCAAGCAGTTCCCGTAACCGCTGCGCCAGCGCCACGGCGTTCCGTGGGGGCACCAGGGCCCCGGTGCGCCCGTCCAGCACGGTGTCGAGGTGCCCACCGACCGCAGAGGCGACCACCGGGACCCCGCAGGCCATCGCCTCCAACGGCACCATCCCGAACGGCTCGTACCACGGCACGCTGACCACCACATCCGCCGAGCGCAGCAGCGCGGGGACGTCCGCCCGTGCGATCTGGCCCATCAGGTGCACCCGGTCGCGTACCC
>JALZCN010000477.1 GCA_030863045.1 Actinomycetota bacterium
GCCTGCCCCGGGGCAGGTCCTTGCGTCGGCTGGTTGGCCAGCTTGGGGTTCCAGTAAGCGAAATCTGTGTTCAGCCCGAGCAGGTTGGGTCATCGTCAACCGGCGCAGCTCCATATCTCGGCCGGGCCCGCTGCACCATTGCCCGCTGCTCCTCGGCCTTCCGGTAGTAAGCACCGAAAAACGGCTCTACGCAGCGAAGCGTGGTAGTCGGCCTCTGATCGGGGTGGTGGCAGGAGTGTGCCATTGGACTCCGCAGCGCGACTGAATCCACAAATGAGTCCACGACTCACCTCACGACGAGCCTTGCGCACCGTCGTGGCTCTTCAGGCCTGGTGCCCCCGGCAGGATTCGAACCTGCGCTCCCGCCTCCGGAGGGCGGTGCTCTATCCCCTGAGCTACGGGGGCATGCGGAGCAGAGCGTACCCTACCGATCGCCCACGCCCAGTTCAGCTCGGCGGTGCTAACGGCTGGGCGCCGCGCTGGGTGATCAGCTGGGCCATGTATTTGCTCTCGGCGCCTTGCGAGGCGACGATCTTCTCGGCCAGGTTACGCACCTGGGGAGTCTCGGCGTGCTGCGCGGCGTACTGGGCCATCGGCACCCCACCCTGATGATGTCGCAGCATCAACTGCAGGAAAAGCACGTCGAATTCGGTGCCGCTGGATGCCCGGAGCTGCTCCAGGTCAGCGGGCGACGCCATGCCTGGCATCGTCGCCACTCCGGTGGTGTGCGACTCGACGCCATGTGCTGGCCCGGGCATCGAGTGGGTGTCGGTCATCCAGGTCATGTGCCGGCCGGTGGACAGTGCAGCGGCATTCCACAAACTCAGCCAGCCCTGCATCCGGCCGGTTTGCTCGAGCTGGCTGGTCTCGATGTCGAAGGCGAGCGACCGGATCGCGGGGTCGTTGCTGCGCTCCCGGGCCAACCCCGCCATCAGCACCGCCTGGCGGTGATGCTCCGACATGTCCTGGGCAAAGCCGATGTCCACGGTGCCGGCTTCGGACTGAATCGGCGCTCCACCGCCTCGATGCAGCAACATGCCCAGCGCTGCCCCGAGCAGCAACACGGCTAGCGTCGCACCGCCATACACGAGCAGCTGTATCCAGCGCGCGGGGGGCGGTCCTGCCGCGGCTCGGCCCTCAGCGCTGCTTGGACCCACACTCCCTGAGCTGGTTTCGATGATCGTCTCCCCGCGGCCTCGGTCACCCACCTGCGGGGGGCGAGGGTTGGGCACCGCCCGGGGTGCCTGGTGTCGTCCCTTCATTGGGAGCGTCGGAGCGCCCACCCTTGTAGTCCATCGGTACAGCATCTGGACCGGGGGGCGCAGTGACGAAGGGTGGCGGGGTGGTGGGATCGAACACTCCCGACAGAACCTCGCAGCTGGCCCCGATCTCGGGGTAGGTGTACTGGTTGAGCCGCAGAGACTGGATGAACTGGTCGATTCGCTGGTCGGCAGGGTCGGTCAGTTTGAGCTGGTGTTCCCAGGATTGCAGCGAAATCGGCGAGTCCAAGCCAGGGTAGGGCGAGAGCATGAGGTAGTCCTCACCCTCCACCCGGTCCCGCAGCGACTGCAGCGCCGATCCAGTGATCGTCGCCGGGTTATAGGCGATCCACACCGCACCGTGCTCTAGCGCGTGAACCATGTTCTCGTTGCGCACCGGCTGCTCATAGACCGTCCCATTGCAGGCCGCCCAGACCGTGTCGTGTGGTCCGCCGAAGGGAGGGCTGCGGTCGTAGGCGACCCGCTGGTCGGCACTGATGTGGCCGGGGCCTTCACCATAGTCCTGGACGACGACGCCCTGGATCTGGGTCGAGGGGTCCTTGTTGTCGGCGGTGGGGATGAAGGCGCGACGGTCCTCGTACCGGGTGAAGAGGTAACCGAAGATGCCGGCCGCGAACAGCAGGATGGCCAGCACCGCCGCTACCGTGCCCCACGGCTTTGGTTTGGTCGCAGTAACCACCGAACGCGCGTTGCGCACCGCCTTACTGCTCTTGCCACTAGGCATGCCGGTCTGGTCCTTGTTCACCCGGGGTCATGGACGGCCGCCAGTCTAGAGATCCGTCGCCGCAGGCCTCCCGGCCGGTTCGCCGATCAGGTCCGCCACCTACCTAGACTCGTCAGCGTGACCCCCGCTGCGCTCGCCGACCTGGTCCGATCCGTCACCCATGATGTGCTCGCCGATCGTGGCGTCGACGCCACGGTGTTCCCGGCCACGGTGACCGTTCAGCGCCCCCGGGACCCTGCGCACGGTGACTACGCGACCAACGTTGCCTTGCAGACGGGGAAGGCGGCGGGAGTGCCACCGCGGGAGTTGGCCCGATGGCTGGCGCAGGCATTGGCCCGGCGTCGCGGGGTGCGTTCCGCGGAGGTCGCCGGTCCCGGCTTTCTCAACCTTCGGCTGGCGCCTGACGCCAAGGGTGAGATCGTCGCGCAGGCACTCGCCACGGGGAAGCGGTTTGGTGCTCTTCAGG
>JALZCN010000494.1 GCA_030863045.1 Actinomycetota bacterium
CCCGCCGTCCTGGCGGACCCCCTCCCCCCGGCCCGTTGAGGCAAGTCGGTTGCACCGACACCGAGCACAGGGAGACATCACCATGAACGAGAGCACCCCGCATTGACGATGCCGCGGATCTGAGCATCTGGTCGACGTCGTCATCCAGCCCCTCCGGTGGCACATCACCGAGGGCGAATGACGGGACGTGCGGGCCCCCCGCGAAGGACATGGTCGCAGTTCTGCCGTCGTAGCGATCAGGCAAACGCTCCGACGTGCGCTGGCAGCCACAAACCCAGGGTCGGTGATGCCGATTCCTGTGCTGTACTCGACTACCGGTCGGACGTACCTGGGGAACATGCCTCCAGGGCCTCGGTCCGGCCGCGCGAGGTAAGTCGTCGGGCTAGGCGGTGACCGAGGTGTTTGACCGGCACGAGTGGGCCGCCAGGATGTGGGAACCCAATATAGAAGAAGAGATTCAATGACAATATCGGGAAGGAGAGATCCGATGACCGCGTCTACCCGTGACCTTGAAGCTACGGCACGCACGATTCTCGCGGAGGGTAGGGGCATCCTGGCCGCCGACGAGAGCACCGGCACGATGAGCAAGCGCCTCGAGGGGGAGGGCATTGAGCCGACGGCGGAGACGCGTCGGCGCTTCCGCGAGCTGATGTTCACCACTGAGGGAATCGAGCAGTGGATCGGCGGCGTGATCCTGTACGACGAAACGATCAGACAGTCAACATCCGACGGCACGCCGTTTCCCCAGTACTTAACGGGGCGCGGAATCGCCCCAGGCATCAAAGTCGACACCGGTGCCAAGCCGTTAGCCGGCTCACCTGATGAGAAGATCACCGAGGGGCTCGACGGGTTACGCGAGCGGCTTGAGGAGTACCGCGAGATGGGCGCCCGTTTCACCAAGTGGCGGACGGTCATCAACATCGGCGAGAATCTCCCCACGCGGTACTGCCTGGAGGTCAACGCGCACTGCCAGGCACGCTACGCGGCGCTTGCTCAGGAGGCCGGACTCGTTCCTGTCGTCGAGCCAGAGACGATCATGAACGGCACCCACTCGATCGAGCGCTCCTACGAGGTCACTCTCGAGACACTTCACGAAGTCTTTCAGGAGCTGCACCGCCAACGGGTGGCGCTGGAGGGCATGCTGCTCAAGACCAACATGGTGGTTACTGGCTATGACGCCGACGACCGTGCCAGCGTCGATGAGGTCGCGGAGCGAACGCTGCGATGTCTCCGCCAGACGGTTCCCGCCGCGGTCCCCGGCATCGTGTTCCTGTCTGGAGGTCAGAGCGATTTCTATTCCAGCGCCCACCTCAATGTGATGAGCAAGGCCAAGGGCCTGCCGTGGATAATCAGCTTTTCCTACGCACGGGCGCTGCAAGGCCTGACGATCAAGACGTGGGCGGGCGAGGAGGAGAACGTCCGCAACGCGCAGGCGGCGTTTCATTACCGGTGCAGACTCACCGCCGCCGCCAACGCCGGTCACTGGTCCCAGGACATGGAACGCGAACCCGAGGAGGTTCTGGCCCAGGCTGAGCGGGAGCTCGAGGCGACGGCTACCTGAGGCAATGCCACTTAGCATGAGTTGATCACGCTATGGGCCTGTTTGTTCCTACGTTGGCGAGTTTGATCGTGGCCGGGCCGTTGTGGCGGGTTCCGGTGTCGCCGGGTTTCTTGACCCGGTAGGAGTTGTGGCGGCCGCGTTTGACCACCCGCGGGTAGGTACGGTGTCGTCGACTGGGGTTGAGGTTGCAAAGTCGGGTGATGTCGGCTATCACCCGCGTCTGAGATCGTTTGTGCTGCTCAGGGGGAAAAGGCCGGATCGGCGACCCGGCGGCGGAGGATACGCACCGTGCGCAGGAACTTGACCCGGTCAGGGTCGATGTCGGCCTCGTGGGCCGCCTGGCAGATCAGGGCGCTGATCGCGTGGTGGGTTAGCAAGTAGCCATAGATCTCGGCGCGCACCATGTCCGGGCTCTTGGACCGCAGCACCTTGCCCGGCCCGCGCAGGTGGGTTTTGATCTGGTCGTTGCCGGTCTCATGTTCCCAGCGTTGGTGGTATGCCTGGGCCAGATCGGCCGCTGAGGCGATGGTGGGGTCGGTGATGGTGGTGATCAAGGCGATCAGCTCGCCCTTGCCGTCGCCGATGCGGTCAGGCACGTCGTATTCGACCACCCGCACCACCACAGCCTCGTCGGCGTCGAGGTCGCACCCGGCGCAGGCTGCGTCGATGAGGCAGGTTCGAGCCTTGCCCCGGATCCGCGGGTGGACCAGCACGGACAGGTAGGAGCCGTCGGGCAGCCACCGCAGCAACGGCAGCGGCAGGTTCGCCTTCACCCGCCATAGCAGCTGCGCGCCTGAGGCCGCCGCGGCCTGCCAGCCCGTCCAGCTGTAGAAGTTACGGTCAGCGATCAGCAGCCAATCCGGGGACAGTCGCGCATACAGTCGCCCGGCCAGGGACTGCTCCCCGCTGCCCCCACCCGATACCGGGCCGATCTCGGCGTCCACCATCGCATGCGAGCCGCACTCGCTGATTGACACCACCCGCACCTTGGGAAACGCCGACCGGTCCTCACCAGATCCGGCGTAGCCGAACTCGGCGGCGTTGGCCGTCGTGTCCGGCACGTCCCACTCGAACCCGTCAATGGCCATCAACCGCCACTCACCCAGGGCAGCCCCCCGGGTCAGCGGCCCGGCCACCGGCTGCCCGACCCGGCCGAACAGCTGCCGCAGCGGCTCATAGCCCAACCGCTGGCGGGCCTGGGTGATCCCGCCTGAGGTCGGCACGCTCCACGCATCGTCCCAGCAGCCCCACGCTGCCAGCGTCTCGGTCAGCCGGGTCGCCACCTCTTCGTAGTCGTCGTCCGCGAACAGCGCCAACGCCAGCGTGAAATACACCATCACATGCGGCGGCAGCTTCCCATCCGAACGCCGCGCACCGCGGCCCGTCACCCTGATCGCCTCATCCACCGCATCCCGCGGAACCGACGAGGCTAACACCCCCAACGAAACCAGATCCGTCAACCGGCTACCGGCCACCACCTCGACATCCTGCATCACACGGCAAGATCATCCCAGCTGGCAGCCCCCACAGCGGACGACACGCCGAACAAGATCACGTTAGGCTAAGTGGCATTGGGTCTTGGCCAACCTCGGACGTAACGTATACCCCAGGAACGTGAACGACGTGACCTCATGATCGCCACGCTGGTCAGCGTCCTTACAGTAGACGATGCGCGTCTTGTCCGGATGCAACTCCAGACCGACTGCCGCCAACCGTGCCGCGAGGGCATCCCGCACCTGTCGGGCCTGTTCCTCGCTCACGCAGTGGATCACCGCG
>JALZCN010000499.1 GCA_030863045.1 Actinomycetota bacterium
GTTAGGACGATCTCGGTAATCAGTTCGCCACAGTGGGTTGTAGGCTTGAGGAGGTCAATCGCTTATCGAATATCGGTTTATTGCCACGAAATACAACGGTGAGGTGGGGGCATTGGCTACCGTTGAAAAGTGGGCCGATCCGGACAATCCGGCCGGTCCGACATGACCAGTATCGTACTTGGTGACGACCATGCGGTGTTCGTGGAATCGCTGGTGTCAGTACTGATCAGGGAAGGATTTCGAGTACCGGCGGTTGCCCGAAACCTCGCCGGAACGATCGAGGCGGTGCGGCAACACCGGCCCGATGTCTGCCTGCTCGGTCGACGTTTCTCCGATGGCGACGGCGTTTCCGCGATCGGGCGCGTTATCGCGGTGAGCCCGGCGACCCGGATACTCATACTCGCAGCAGACAGCGATGTCGACGCGATGCGCCTGGCCGTCCGATCAGGAGCCGCCGGCTATGTGCACAAGACCTGGGGTATTCGCAAGCTGGTCCAAGCGCTGGCGCGGGTCATCGACGGTGCGGTCGTGCTGGATGCACCTCGGGCCACCTCCACACGATCCGACGTCTCCGAAGCACGCCGGCTCGCCGCTCACCTGACAGCCCGCGAGAGGGAATGCCTCGCGTTGCTCGTCGAAGGGCTCGACACCACCGCGATGACGCTGCGGCTGGGCGTCTCGACCACCACGGTGCGCAGTCACGTGCAGGCGCTGCTGACCAAACTGGGAGTTCATTCCCGGCTCGAGGCGGCGACCTTCGCGGTGCGGTACGACCTCGTCGACCACGATCAGCATGGCCCGGAGGGCCGCACCAGGACTGGATAACCATGAGCGCGGCGAAGCGGCTGACCGCGGTGCACATGGTGAGTCCGTTCCGGGTACTGCTGGTCGATGATCAACAGATGCTGGCCGAGGCGCTGGCGGCCAGGCTGTCGACCACCCTGGACATCGTCGTGGTCGGGCACTGTACGACCCGAGATCCACATCCCGAGGTGCTCGTCTCTGTGCTGCGCCCCGACGTCATCACCATCGAGGTCGCCCAGGCCGATGACGCGGCCGCGCTGTTGACCCTGTTTCGCACCGCGTGGCCGCCGGCGCATCTCGTTGTCCTGACGGCCAGCCGTGATCCCGAGCGGGCGGTAGAAGCCGCTCGGGCTGGAGCCGACGGCTGGGTATCGAAGGAATCCTCGATCGACACGCTCAGCCATGCGCTGCGGTGCGCCAGCCGGGGACATGCCTGCTTTCCCCCCGAGCATCTGGGCCACGTGCTGCAGCAGCTGCGTGCCGACATCGGGCGGGCGCAGCGCCGCGAAGGACCGCTGGACGTGCTGACCCCCCGGGAACATGACGTGCTGATCGGCCTGGCGCAAGGCCGCAACCCGGCGGAGATCGCCGACGAGCTCGGAGTCTCGGCGAATACCGTCCGTACCCACACCAACAAGATCTTCACGAAACTGGGAGTACACAGCCGGCTTGAGGCCGTCACTGTCGCGCGAACTGCACTGCGCGGCACCCTGAACCCCGCGACGGACATAGCCGCTGTCGGCACGATGCAGGAATACCCGGCGCGGGTGAAACCGTAGCGTCGCCCCCTCATAGGCACCGCGCCCGAGCTGCTGGCGATCCGGCGTGAGCTGCACCCTAACCGAGCTCCGGCTGGCGGCCCAACACATCCGCCACACGGCGTAGGTGGTCTACCGCCAATGACGGAGGACCCGGCACCCGCCTGATGGGACGGTCGGCACAGCACAGTCGACGGCGGGGAGTGGACGTGGTTGAACACGGGCTAGAGCTCGCGATCAACGGACGGCAGCGACCTCTCCAGTCTCAACGAGTCGTGAAATCCGTGAAGTCCACCTCGTGCCCGACGGAGGCGTAGATGTCCACTCAATCCACGGAGAACTCACGTGCCACGACTCCGTCATTCTCGAACGGTGAGGCAATCACCGATGTGCGCTTGCGAGAGAACAACATCCCGGCGCCCCGGGGCCCGGACCCGGCAACCAACAGCGTCACCGTAACGCGCGGGGAAAGCGGGAACAGCGCCAAGCGCAAAACGGAGACAGTGACCTTGGTCATTCCCGCCAAGAATGAAGCAGTGAACATTTCCTGGGTGCTGGAGCAGGTCCCAGCCTGCGTCGACGAGATCATCCTCGTCGATGGGCATTCCACCGACGCGACCCTGGTGACCGCTCGGTCTTGCCGCCCTGATCTGCGCATCGTGGCCCAGCAGCACACCGGCAAGGGCGACGCGCTACGCGCGGGCTTCCTGGTGGCGTCCGGAGACCTGATCGTGGTGATCGACGCCGACGGCAGTATGTCTCCGCGGGAGATCCCGCACTTCCTGTACTTCCTCGCGAACGGTTACGACTTCGTCAAGGGTTCACGGTTCGTAGGAGGCGGTGGATCGCTGGACATCACCCGGCTTCGGCGGCTCGGCAACCGGCTCCTACTGCTCCTCATGAACAGGCTCTATGGTGCTCATCTCACCGATCTGTGCTATGGGTTCTGCGCTTTCCATCGCCGCTACCTCACCTTTTTCGACCTTACTACCCCGGGTTTTGAGATCGAGGCCCAGATGGCGATCTGCGCCGTGCGGGCGGGGCTGCGAATCGCCGAGGTACCGAGCCTCGAGATGCCGCGCCGCCACGGCCGGTCCAACCTGCGGACGTTCCGGGACGGGATTCGCGTGCTGCGCACGGTGCTGCGTGAGCACCGGAGCGGAATCAGCGGCCATGCCGTGCAGGCCATTCGCCAGCGGGTGCACCGCTGCTCTGGAGTGCCAGCCGGCCAGCCACCACGTGAGGCCAAGTGATGAGGCAGGTGACTAGCCGGCTGGCGAGCATCGTCGGGGTGCAGGGCGTGCTGGCCGTCGGCTTGGTCCTGCTGCCCGGCGGCGATGCCATGGGCACCGGAGCCACCATAGCGTTTCTTATCGCCGCTCCGGCGGCGGCGATGGCGATGGGATTGCGTGGTGTCGATCCATTGGCACGGATTGTCATCGCGCTGGCAGCTGCCGCCGTGGTCAACACGCTGGTGGCGGAGGCCATGGTGGCCACCGGTACGTGGTCGATCCCGGGTGGCGTGGGAGCCGTCGGAGTGATCAGCGTGGGCATCGGGCTCGCGGCCGGCGCCGGTACGACCTTGTCCGTCCTGCCCTCCGGTGGCCGTCCCGACACCGAGCGTGCGGGCTGAACATCGTGACAAGCCAGATCCAGCGACCGATCATGCCGACGGAGAAGCCATCATCGATTCTTGCGGCTGCGCGGCGCAGTGTTCCGTCCATCTCGGTGGTCATCTGTACCTACACCGAAGATCGATGGGACGACATCCTCGCGGCGGTCGGATCGGTGCGAGCTCAGCGCGTCCAGCCGCACGAGATCATCATCGTCGTCGACCACAACGCCATCCTGCGCGAGCGCCTGAAGTCGGCGCTGCCCGACGTGGTCATCGTGGAGAACCGTTATGCGCGTGGCTTGTCCGGTGGAAAGAACACCGGGGTCGCGGTGGCAAGCGGCGACCTCGTGGCTTTCCTGGACGACGACGCGGTCGCGGAATCGCAATGGCTCCGATTCCTCGCCGCCGCCTACGACGATGACAGCGTGATAGGCGCCGGTGGTTTGACCCGGCCCTTGTGGGAAACCCACCGGCCCGCATGGTTCCCAGAGGAGTTCGACTGGGTGGTCGGCTGCACATTCGTCGGCAGGGAACCCGGTCGAGTGCGAAACCTGCTCGGTGGCAACGCCTCCTTTCGCCGCGAGGTTTTCGATGTCGCCGGAGGCTTCTCGAATCACCTCGGCCGCTCCGCGGCGACGCGTCGACCTCTGGGGTGCGAGGAGACCGAGTTCTGCATCCGGGCCAGCCGGCTGTGCCCTGGCTCAACGTTTGTCTTCGACGCGAGAGCTGTGATCTGGCACCGCGTTCCCGCGACCCGCTCTCGGTTCTCCTATTTCCGGTCGCGGTGTTATGCGGAGGGTCTGTCGAAAGCGCATGTGACGCGGAGCGTCGGTGTCCGCGATGGCCTGTCCGCGGAGCGCAGCTACACCGCGGTCACCCTTCGGCGTGGGGTGTCGCGCGGCCTGGCGGGTGCGCTGCGAGGTGACCCTTCGGCCCTGTTCCGGGCCGCCGCGATCACCGTTGGGCTGCTGTCCGCGACCGCGGGTTATGCCGTCGGCGCGGTCCGAGGCGAGCTCGACGATCTCCGTGCCTCGGGGACCAGCCAATGAGCACCTCGATCCCGATCCTGATGTACCACGCGGTCGCGGAGCACCCCGCGGCCGGCATACATCGGCTGTCCGTCCGGCCCGAGATGTTCGCTGCTCAACTCGCGCTGTTGCAGCGCGAGGGGTTCACGACCCTCACCTTCTCTCACCTGGCCGCGGCATTGGAGCGTGCCGAGGATCTCCCACCCCGGGCGATCGTTTTGACCTTCGACGACGGCTATGCCGACTTCCACCGTGAGGCGCTGCCTCTGCTGGTGGAGCATGGGGCGGTCGCCACCGTCTTCGTCACGACCGGGTGGGTGCACGACGCTGGCGAGCCCACCGGCGCCCCACCGGACCGCATGCTCAGCTGGCGCCAGATCGACGAGGTATCCGCCGCCATCGAGATCGGCGCACACAGCCATACCCATGCCCAGCTCGACCAGCTGCCCGACGCCGCGCTCCGGCGTGAACTGTCGCTGAGCAAGGCCCTGCTGGAGGATCGGTTGGGTAAGGAAGTACCTGCTGTTGCCTACCCCTACGGCTACTCAAGCGTCCGGGTGAGAGCGGCTGTGCGCGCCGCTGGTTACCGGCACGCGGCTGGCGTCGCGAACGTGGCTACCCGGCCACATGATGACCTGCTCGCCTTGCCACGGCTCACGATCAAGCGGTCCACAAGCCTGAACACCTTCAGACGAATCATCCACTGCAACAACATTCCCAAGATCTTCTTTGTCGATCGGACTCTCACCGCGGGATGGGCCGCCGTGCGGCGCACCCGGTACGTCCTCGGGAAGGTTCGCGGGCGATGATTGGCATCGGCGAGGTTAGCGTCCGCTCTCCCGTCGAATTATCGAGCCGGCTACGCCGGCATCTCGCCGATCCCTTTTCCCGCAATTCCTATGCCTTGATCCTCAACACGGGCCTGACCGGTCTACTCGGCGTCATCTATTGGAC
>JALZCN010000592.1 GCA_030863045.1 Actinomycetota bacterium
TCCTTGATGTGGACGCCGACCTGGCCGGCCCACCGGGGTGCGGCGGACGCCATCCCCTCCCGTATCCGGCGGCGCTGCAGGCCACCTTGCGGGCGGCCGGCGTCGGCGCGACGAAGCCGGTGGTTGCCTACGATGCGGCGGACGGATCGGTGGCGGCACGGCTGTGGTGGCTGTTGCGCTGGGTGGGTCATCCCGCGGTGGCGGTTCTCGATGGAGGTATCGCGGCGTGGCGAGCTGCCGGATTACCGGTGACCCTCGATATACCTCAGCCGCGGAAAGGCACCATCACGGTTCGGCCCGGTGCGATGCCAGTGCTGGACGCTGCGCAAGCCGCGACGCTCGCCCGCAACGGTGTGCTGTTCGATGCCCGGGCGGCGCCCCGCTACCGCGGTGAGACCGAGCCAGTGGACCCTCGGGCCGGTCATGTACCCGGCGCGATCAACCTGCCGTTCAGCGAGCTGACCGACGCGCAGGGGCGCTGGCGACCGCCAACCCGGCTGCGCGAACTTACGCAGCGGTGGCAGGTCGCCGGTGCCGAGATTGGCGCCTATTGCGGTTCCGGAATCAACGCATGTGCGCTCGTACTCGGACTCGAACTCGCCGGGGTCACCACGCCCGACCGTCCGGCAGCACTGTACGCGGGATCATGGTCGCAGTGGTGTACCGATCCCGACCGTCCGGTGGCCATCGGTCCAAACCCCGGATAGGACTCAAACGCTGGATAAGAATTGTCACCCACCGCCGCGCACAGCGGCCGGTAGCGTGCTATGTCATGCATCCTGACCGCGCGGTGGTCGTCTGGGACGAGGCCCTTCTCGGCTACAACCTCGGTGGGGGGCACCCGCTGAATCCCGTCCGGCTAGATCTCACCATCCGGCTGGCACGGTCGCTGGGTGTCCTCGACGGCGTGCAGCCGATGACGCCGGTTCAGGCCACTGACGACCAGCTGCGCACTGTGCACTCCGATGACTACATCGCCGCGGTCAAGCAGGCACCGCGCGGATCATTCAGGCATGGGCTGGGCACCCCGGATAACCCCATCTTCGACCGTATGCACGAAGCCTCAGCGCTCGTCGCCGGTGGCTCCTTGCTCGCCGCTGATGAGATCCTCACCGGCCGCGCAGTGCGGGCGGTGAACATCGCCGGCGGGCTCCATCACGCGATGCGCGATCACGCCTCGGGCTTCTGCATCTACAATGACTGCGCGCTGGCCATCCGCAGGCTGCTTGACGGTGGGGTGTCCCGGGTGGCCTACGTCGACATCGACGTGCACCACGGCGACGGTGTGCAAGAGGCTTTCGCCGATGACCCTCGGGTGCTCACCATTTCGCTGCATCAGCACCCCGCGACGCTGTTTCCGGGCACCGGTTACCCCGCCGACATCGGAGGCCGCGGCGCCGAGGGCTCAGCGGTCAATGTCGCGCTCCCACCGGGCACCGACGACGGCGGATGGCTACGGGCCTTTCATGCGGTCGTTCCGGCGCTGCTGCGCACTTTCCAGCCTGTAGTGCTGGTGACCCAGCATGGCGCGGACACGCATGCGGAAGACCCACTCGCCAACCTGGCGCTTTCCGTGGATGGCCAGCGGGCTGCGCACCGTGCACTGGCCGACCTGGCCGACTCCACAGCCGGCGGACGCTGGCTGGCCCTGGGTGGGGGTGGGTACTCCCTGTTCCGGGTGGTTCCACGGTCATGGACACACCTCATAGCCGTCCTGCTTGACCGCGAGATTGCCTCGAACACTCCGGTGCCCGCCGACTGGGCGGCGTACGCGGCCACTGTCGCGCGCGGCGAGCGACTGCCGACCTCGATGACCGACGGCGCCGAGCTTCGGTGGACACCCTGGGACGGAACCGCCGACACCGAGGTGGACCGCGCAATCTGCGATACCCGGCGCGCTGTCTACCCGCTGCACGGCCTGGATCCCCAGGATCCCCGGCTCTAATGCATCCGGTTTTCGCTGCGCCCACCTTCATGGAAGCCATGGTTGCTGGCTCTCGATGAGCCGCAGGCTGAGGCGATGGCCTCCTCGCCGGCCTCGACGATGGAAGATGGGCGGCGCGGCGACGTCTCGGTCGCCCTAACGGCCACCGGTCCGCACGTGAGCCAGGCGCCTGATCCAGACACGCTCCGACCGCTGGGAAAGTCGGAAGGCCGGACCCCCGACGAGCCCGACCTTCCGGGGCGCGCGACAGCCTGACGTCGCGTGGTCTACATCACATATTGAGCTGACAGTGCCGGTCCTGTGCGATGGCGTCAATGCCGCCATTCGAGCGGTGACGACGTGAAACTGTGTACCGGTCAGCTGGCGTAGGCCCGGAGCCGCTCCGCGCGATCCCCATGGCGCAACTTGGCCATGACCTCGCGCTCAATCTGGCGCACCCGTTCCCGGGAAAGTCCGAAGCGCTTGCCGATCTGATCCAGAGTGTGCGGCTGGCCGTCGTCGAGGCCATAACGCAGCCGGATGACCTTCTGCTCCCGTTCTTCCAGGGTGGCCAGGACCCGGCGCAGGTCATCCTGCAGCAATCCAGAGATCACCGCGGATTCAGCGTCGGTGGCCTCGGCGTCCTCGATGAAGTCACCCAGCGGGGCCTCCTCCTCCGCGCCCACCGGCATGTCCAGGCTTACCGGGTCCCGGGAGTAGTCCAGCAGGTCGGCCACCTTCTCGACGGGGATGCCGGACTCGTCAGCCAGCTCCTGGTGGGTCGCCTCTCGGCCCAGCTGCTGGTGCAGATCACGCTTGATCCGGGCCAGCTTGTTCACCTGTTCCACGAGGTGCACGGGAAGTCGGATGGTTCGACCCTGATCGGCCATGCCCCGCGTGATCGCCTGCCGGATCCACCACGTGGCATAAGTGGAAAACTTGAAGCCTTTGGTGTAATCGAATTTTTCCACCGCGCGGATCAGGCCCAGGTTGCCTTCCTGAATCAGGTCCAGAAGTGGCATTCCCCGGCCGGTGTAGCGCTTGGCCAGCGACACGACTAGCCGCAAATTGGCCTCAAGCAGATGGTCCTTAGCCCTGTCACCGTCACAGACCAGTCGCGCCAGATCGGCCCGCCGATTGGGCGACAGCCGCGTGCCGTTATCCAGGATGTGACGGGCGAATACACCGGCCTCGATACGCTTGGCGAGCTCAACTTCCTGCTGTGCGCTGAGCAGCGCCGTGCGCCCGATACCGTTGAGGTAAACCCGAACCAGGTCGGCTGCCGGGCTCTGCGCGTCGAGGTCTGCCTCGACAGCGATGTCCGGTTCCACGGTGATCTGCGCGGCGGTCATCAGGTTCCTTCCTGCGGCGGATCCTCGTGCCGACTGGCGTGGCGTGTGCTCGGCGAATCGGCGCGCGACGCTGCACGAGTCTGGCCATCGAGTACCCGCGGCGATGACCAGTACAACGTCGGGAGCCCGGATTCCGTTCCCGGACCCTCGTCTGGCACGACGAACGAGTGCCCGCCGAAGTGCCCGATCTCACGGACCCTCAGAGACTTCTCAGGTTGGTAGCCGTTGACGGCGTGCATCACCCAGGTTGTAGCTCTTGAGGGGCTCAGACGTCGATCAGACGTCGATGAGCACGGTGAATGGGCCGTCTGCCACGCTGCGTACGGCCATTGTCGCGCCGAAGCGACCCGTGCCCACGGTGGCGCCGCGGGCCCGGAGCCGGGCAACGACCTCGTCGATCAACGGCTCCGCGTGCTCAGGGTGCGCGGCCGCAGTAAAGGAGGGCCGCCGGCCCTTACGCGTCGACCCGTAGAGGGTGAATTGGCTGACCACCAACACACCGGCGCCGGTGTCGGCGACCGACCGCTCGTCGCGCAGGATCCGCAGCTCATACAACTTGCGAGCCATCGTCTCAGCCTGCGCGGGCCCGTCGTCGTGGGTGACACCGAGCAACACTAGTAACCCAGGCCGCGTCAGCTCACCGATCACCCGATCATCAACAAGGACCGCTGCCTCGGTAACCCGGCTCACCACCGCTCGCACGGCGGGGGATACTGCCAGGTAGGTCTACTCCACGGTGGCGGACCGGTGGGAACCCGAAGCGTGAGGTAACCGAGAAGAGGTGACTGTCGTGACCCCGTCGACCGGTGATCCCGTAGGTGAGGTGCGCGAGGAGGCCGCTGATATCGCCTCGTCGATCCGGTCGCTGCTCGGCGTCGACTCGGCGATGGCCGAGCTGGACCCCGCCGGGCTGGGCTTGGCGCTAGGCAGGCTGGCGATGTCGGTCGCCGGGAATCCGGCGATGCTCTCCCGGTCGGCGCTGGAGTACGGCACGCGCAGCGCGCAGGCCGCCATGACTGCGGTGCTGCGGAGCACAGGGCTGGACCTGGAGGGCCCCGTTGAATCAGGCAAGGATCCGCGGTACGCCGATCCGGCCTGGACCAGCAACCCGCTGTTCTACCTGGTGCGCCAGCAGCACGCGCTGATGGAGGGCTTCCTGCAGAACCTGCTGGACGGGGCAGATCTGGACGAGCTGACCCGGCGCAAGGCCGATTTCGCGCTGCGGCAGCTGCTTGATGCTGCCGCGCCGACCAACTGGCTGCTGACCAATCCGGTGGCGCTGAAGAAGGCCTTCGATACCGGAGGCCTGAGCCTGGTGCGCGGCGCCAGCAACGCGTTGCGGGACATGGCCACCAACAAGGGTATGCCCAGCCAGGTCACCCCGGGTCAGTTCCGTCCCGGCCATGAGCTGGCCGCCACCCCAGGCAGCGTGGTGTTCCGCAACCGGTTGATGGAGTTGATCCAGTACGAGCCACAGACCAAACGGGTGCACGCGATCCCGCTGCTATTCAGCCCACCGTGGATCAACAAGTACTACATCATGGATCTCGCTCCCGGTAAGAGTTTGGTGGAGTGGGCCGTGCAGCACGGACATACCTGCTTCATGATCAGCTATCGAAACCCGGACGAAACCCTGGCCGAGCTCACCATGAGCGATTACCTGCGGGAGGGGCTGCTGGCCGCGCTGGACGTCGTCGAGGAGATTACTGGGTCGAAACAGACCAATGTGGCCGGGCTGTGTCTTGGCGGCACCATGGCCGCGGCCGCGTTCGCCTGGCTCGCCGCCCGCGGCGAGGACCGGGTCGCCTCGCTGACCGTGATGAACACCCTGCTCGACTACACCGTGCCCGGCCAGCTCGGGGTGTTCACCGACGAAGCCTCGATCCAACGGCTGGAATGCGTCATGAAACGCAAGGGCTACCTGCCCGCAGACAGCATGGCCACGACGTTCAATCTACTGCGCGCCAGGGACCTGGTGTGGAACTACGTTGTCAACGACTGGCTGCTCGGTGAGCAGCCGGCGCCGTTCGACATGCTGAGCTGGAACTCCGACTCCACCCGGATGCCCGCAGCCATGCATACCGAGTACTTGCGGTCCCTATACCTGGAGAACCGGCTGGCGAATGGTGAGCTGGAGCTGGCCGGGCAGCGGCTGAACCTCGCTCAGATCAGTCAGGACAGCTACTTCGTATCCGCTGAAAGGGACCACATCGCGCCGTGGAAAGCAGTTTATGCGAGCGCTCGCCTGCCTGGTGGCACCGTGCGGTTCATGCTGTCCAACTCGGGGCATATCGCCGGGGTGGTCAACCCGCCGAATCCGAAATCCAAGCACTGGGTTGGCTCGGCGGAAACTCTGCCCGAGGACCCGGAAGCATGGCGTGAGAAGGCTACCGAGGTCGCCAAATCATGGTGGGAGGACTGGACGCCGTGGATCGCCGGTCACGCCGGTCGGCGGCAGGCTCCGCCTTCGATGGGCAGCACCATGCACCGGCCGCTGGAAGCCGCCCCAGGTAGTTATGTGCGCGGCAACTGACCATGGCCGGTGAACATGACCGCGGTGAGGTGCCCAACCCCTGGCAGGCCCAGTGGGGGGCGCTGGGAGCGTTCATCCGAGCGCAGCGGCAGCTGGCCGACCTGTCGCTGCGCGAGATGGCGGCCCTCACCCGCATCTCCAACGCCTACCTCAGCCAAGTCGAACGCGGCCTCCACCAGCCATCGCTGACAGTGTTGCGGGCCATCGCGGACGCGCTGGGATTGACCACCGAGCAGCTGCTGGCCAAGGCGGGCTGGACCGAGGCAGCGCCCGGCGACGTCCCTACCAACGCCTATGCCGGCGTCCCTGGCAGCAACCCGCCGGGCAGCACGGAGGACAGCATCCGCCATGACCCGCGGCTCACCGACGCGCAGCGCGAGGCACTGCTGGGGGTGTACCGCAGCTTCATCGAGGGTAGAACCACGTGACGACGTGACGCTGACGGGGCGCAGGCGTTGTTTGACATACTTATCGCGCCTGCGTACTTTGGTAATCAAAGCTTCCAAGTCTAAGGAAAGGGAAGACGATGACGATGACCACGTCACAGGAGACCCTCACCGAGGCGACCCGGGAAGCCATCGCCAGCTCGGTGCAGATCTGGGCGGACAGCGTCCAGCGGTTC
>JALZCN010000610.1 GCA_030863045.1 Actinomycetota bacterium
GTATTACACCGACGCCGACGTGGGTGCCGGGGCCGCCCTGATCTCGACCATGATGTTGCTGTCCGGCGTGGTCGCCATCAACGTCACCGGCACACTGAGCCGATTCATCCCCCAGGCCGGCCAGAAAACAGGCCACGTGCTGCTGTGTGCCTACGGGCTCAGCGCTGTCGCTGTCGCCGTGCTGAGCGCCGGCTTCGTCTTTACGCTGGATTTCTGGGGACCCTCGTTCGACCTTCTTCGAGACCCCTCCACGGCTGTGTGGTTCGTCCTCGCGGTGGTCGCGGCCGGCATCTTCACCGTCCAGGACGGAGTGCTGGTTGGGCTACGCAGATCCGTCTGGGTGCCGGTGGAGAACGCCGTCTTTGGCATCGCCAAGATCGTCCTGCTGATTCTTTTTGCGAACAGCTTCCCGCACGATGGCCTCTACCTATCGTGGGTTATTCCGATGGCGATCCTCTTGCTGCCGGTCAACGGACTCATTTTTGGTCGTCTGGTCCCCCGCCGCCACCGCGCGACACCTGACGGCTTCCTGCCGCCCTCGCGAGCCCAGATACGTAGTTTCTTGGCCGGTGATTACGTCGGCGCCCTGTTCGTGTTCGCTTCCGTTTATCTCGTGCCGGTCATTGTGGCGTCGAACGTTGCGCCCCGCACCTTCGCCTACTTCTACGTCGTCTGGAGCGTGTCGGGCGTCCTTCATCTGGTCGGGGTTAATTTTGCCGCCTCGTTGACCGTGGAAGGTGTCTACGAGGCTCATCGGCTCGCGGTCAATTGCAGGGCCGCGCTGTGCCGGGCACTGGGGCTCCTGCTGCTAGCGGCCGTGGTCGTGGCGTTAGTCGCACCGTACGTTTTGGGCATCCTCGGCCGGGGCTACGTCAGCGCAGCGCCGCTGCTTCAGCTGCTGGCGTTGGCAGCACTCCCGCGGGCGATGGTGGAGATCTGGATCGGGGTGCTGCGAGCGCGGGGGCGGCCACGGCAGATCGCGCGAGTACAGATCGCCTCCGGGGGACTGCTGGTTGGCTTCGTGCTGCTCTGGCTGCTGGCGGACCAGCACGATCTGGTCGACCTGGGCGTGGAGCGGATCACCGGTGTCGGGCTTGCGGTGCTCGCCAGCCAGACGGTGGTAGCTCTCACGGTGCTGCCACGCCTGCGTCGTTTTGTCGTGCAGCCAGTTGCGGTGACAGAGCGCATGCCGACCCCGGACGGCGAGCACGGGACGGGCCAGTCCCTGGTGCGCGACAGGGTTGCCAAGCTCACGTCAGTCAAACCTGTCCGTTGGAGCAGCACCAGCTGGCTACCGGTCGCCGGGATCTGCGTGGTAGGCGCGGCCGGCCTCGCCTGCTACCTGCTGTCGCTGGACGAGGTCGCCCTGGATCGGATGAACGGCTATGGGTTGATCTCCGTTCTCCCGGTGGCATCACTGGTCGGACTCGCGCTTCTCACGCTGGCCTTCGTGATGACGCTGTTCCTGTCGCGGGCCTACCCGGTGCTCCTAGGCGCGCAGCTGGTGACCATGGTCGGCTGCCTCCACGGGGTGACGGCATTGATCGAGCCGCTACCCCGGTTTCCCATCACCTGGGTGCACATGGGATTCGTCGAATACATTGCCCGTACCGGCACGACCGCTCCCGGGCTCGACGGCCGTTTCAGCTGGCCTGGCTTCTTCGCCCTCGTCGCCCTGTGGATCGGCAGGACCGACTGGCACGACCTGGTTCCGGTGCTCATGCTGACACCCCTGGTCAGCAACCTACTTTTTCTGCTGCCACTGGGTCTGCTGCTGCGCAACCTGCGGGCCAGCTGGCCGGCCAAGTGGTTCGCAGCCTGGCTATTCGTCGTCCTTAACTGGGTGGGGCAGGACTACTTCTCCCCGCAGGGCTTCAGCTACTGGCTCTATTTGGTGTTCCTCGCCGTCCTGGTCACGTGGTTCCGACCAGCGGTGGCGAACTCCGCATCGGAACCGGCACCGGAACCGGTCCGCAACTGCTCGCCCGCCCGGTGGTGGCGGCGGCCCACGCTGGTCGTGCCGGGTGAGTTATCGCCCCGACCTGCCGGGTATGCCGTCCAGGCGGCGCTGCTGCTGTTGGCGGTGGGTTTGTTCACCGCTGCCACCGTCAGTCACCAGCTCACGCCGTTCCTGATGGTGGCCGCCTGTGCCGGGCTCGTCCTCGCCCGCCGTTGCGTCGTCACCGGTCTGCCGATGCTGTTGGCCGTGATCCTGGTGGGCTGGATCAGCTACCTGACCGTGGCGTACTGGTCGGGCCATCTCGGGAGCCTGCTCGAGGGAATCGGCAATGTGATCGGTAACGTCTCGAGCAGCGTCTGGGGCCGGGCCAGCAGCGGCAGTACGCAGCACCACACGGTGCTCCTCGTGCGCGCCGCACTCACCGTCGGTCTGTTCGGTTTGGCCGTCTTCGGGATGCTGCGTCGCCGGTGGCGAGCTGTCGACGACCGCATCGCTGTCGTGCTCGTCCTGACGCCGTTCGTTGCGGTGGGGCTGCACAATTACGGTGGCGAAATCGCGATGCGGGTCTACCTGTTCGCCCTGCCAGCAGCGGCGCTTCTGGCTGCGTACGCCTTCTTCCCCGAGACCCGGTCGAAAACGGGTTCGCCAGGCAGGTTCATCGCCGTCGGTGCGTGCGCATTGGTCCTCGTGGGCGGATTCTTCCCGGCACGCTACGGCAACGAACAATACGAGATCACGCGCGCGGGTGAGCTGGTCGCGGTGGACCACGTGTATCAGCAAGGTGGGCCTGCTCGGCTCCTGCTCCTTTCCGACACGCCCTTCAGCGACGCTCCCCCCCTCATCCCCGTCGGTTACCGGGACGTGGAGCGGGTGAGCCATCTCAGCGTGTTGGCACCACGGGATCCAGACGATGTCAGCCGCGTGGTCAGCACACTGCGGGGCTTGGGCCGGGACAGCTACCTCATGACCACCCGCAGCCAAGATGCTTACCTCGAAGTGACCGCAGGTTATCCACCGGGGTGGGGTGATCGGTTCAGGACTCGGTTGGCAGCCACTCCTGACGTGCACGTGGTGGTGGAGACCCCTGACGCAGTGGTCTATGCGCACAGGGCATCGCAGAGCGTAGAGCCGGCACCGCAGCGCCCGACTGGCGTACAGATCGGAACTACACCGTGGACGCCCGCCGGTGTGGTCGTCCTCGCGTTGCTCCTCGTGGTCCTGACATGGCGTGAGTTATGGCGGTTGCGGTTGGCACCAGACGAGCGTCGACGCCTGCGCCCACTGACCGTTGCCGCCGTCCCGCTGCTGATCGGTCTGATGGCGGTCGTCACGGAGCGATTGATCTTGCTTTCACAGTGATCGGGCTTGGACAGATCCGGCGGAGGGGGACAGGTGACTGGTGAGCGGTGCACAATCGCGCAGTCCATTCCGGCGTTGATCCTGAAAATCGGCAACTACCCCCTGCACCACGGCGGGGTTGGGGCGATCCGGAGCCTTGGACGCCTCGGTGTACCTGTGTACGCGATCACCGAGGATAGGTTCACGCCGGCCGCGTCTTCTCGTTATCTGCGCGGCCGTTTTGTCTGGCCGACCACCGGGCTTGAGGACATCGAGCAGCTGGTCGAGCGGTTGCGTGATATCGGGTGCCGTATCGGGCGACCGACCGTCCTCATCCCGACCGACGAGGAGGCGGCAGTGCTCGCCGCTGAGCACGCGGCCGTGCTCGGCGATCTTTTCCGCTTTCCCCGTATGCGGGATCCGGGTCTGGTGCGCAGACTTGCCAGCAAGCAGGTCCTGCACGAACTGTGCATCGAAAACGGGGTGCCCTCGCCTACCACCGCTTTCCCCGAGTCGTTCGCCGACGTCGAGCAGTTCGCCGCCGACGCTCGCTTTCCGGTGGTGGTCAAGAACCGGGAGGCGTTCCTGCGGAGGAAGACGCCCGCCGTGCCCGGCACCACCAGGGTGGCCGATCCCCGCGAGCTGCTGGCGCTGGCCCGCGAGTGGCGCACGCACACGAACGTGATCATCCAGGAGTATCTCCCCCGGGAACACGCCGAGGATTGGATCGTCCACGCCTACTTCGACGCCGACTCCGCCCCGTCGGTGCTCTTCACCGGGATCAAGGTGCGCTCGTGGCCCCCGCATGCCGGGATGACCGCATGCGCCTATGTAGTGCCTAACCCGGAGCTCGCCGAAATCTCCGCGCACTTCTGTAAATGCATCGGCTTCCATGGGATCGCGGATCTCGACTGGCGCTACGACCGGCGCGACAGCCAGTACAAGTTGCTGGACTTCAACCCGCGGGTCGGCGCGCAGTTCCGGCTGTTCGAGACCGAGGCGGGCATCGACGTGGTTCGCGCCCAGCACCTTGACCTGACTGACCAGAAGGTCCCTGTGGCGGCGCAGCGATACGGCAGACGGTTCGTCGTCGAGAACATCGACATACCCGCGCGCCTCGCGTACTGGCGCAGCGGCTACACCACACCGCACGTCCCCACCCGCGCGACCGGCACCGAACTAGGCTGGTTTGCCCGCGATGACCTTAAACCCTTCTTCGTCATGATCGCCCGTTCTCTCCGTCCGGGCGTCGAGCATCTGATGCGGATATGGCGCACTCACCAGCGCCTTACTGAAAGGAGCATCCGGAATGAATCCTGTGGTCGTTATTGGCGCCGGGCCATACGGGCTCTCGACCGCCGCGCATCTAAAGGCGCACGGCCTACCAGTGCGAATCTTCGGTAATCCGCTGGAGAGCTGGCGGGAGAATATGCCCGCGGGCATGGTCCTCAAGTCCACGCCGACCGCATCGACGATCTCGGCTCCGCGGCCGGGTTACACTCTGCAGGACTTTTGCGACGCGACCGGCGAGCAACGGCTGGAGTCGGATCTGGAGGTCGTCCCGATCGAAACCTTCATCCGGTACGGCATGTGGTTCCACGAGCGGCTGGTCCCCGACGTGGAAAGGGTGCGCGTCACCGCCGTGGACTGGCGCGATCACGCACTGTATCTGAAATTGGATTCCGGAGAACAGTTCCGGGCGCGGGCGGTGATCGTCGCCACCGGGCTGATCGGCTTCGCGCACCTACCTGCCGAGTTAGCGGCAGCCGTTCCGGGGGGACCGGCGGTGACCGCCGTGGTCTCGCACAGCTCGCAGCACGCCGACTTGGGACGCTTCGCCGGGCGCGAGGTGGTGGTGGTCGGGGCCGGCCAGTCCGCCCTGGAGAGCGCGGCGCTGTTGCACGAGGCGGGCGCCGCGGTACGGATTCTGGTGCGTGGCCGAGGGGCCGGCTTCGGCAACCCACCGACGTCAGGGTGGCACTGGCAGCCGGACACGCCGCTTGGCCGGGCATGGGCGTTGTACGCAATCAGCCGCTACGCCGCGGCATTCCGTCATTTGCCGGACCGGACCAGGCTGTACCTGGTGCGTAAGGTGCTCGGCCCCAAGGGGGCCTGGTGGCTTAAGGACCGGGTCGCAGGCCGCATTCCGGTGCTGAGCGGGCAGCGCATCACGGGTGCTCGGGTTGAGGACCGCAAGGCTGTGCTCATGACCTTGTCCCAAGACGGACGGAGCTCTGAGCTGTCCGCCGACCATGTCCTCGCGGCCACCGGCTACCGTGTGGATCTCGAAGCGCTCGGCTACCTCGGGACCGAGCTGCGCGCCACCCTGGCCCGCACCGCAGGCGCGCCGCGGCTGGACGCGTCATTCCAGTCCTCGGTGCCGGGCCTCTATTTCACCGGCCTACCTTCCGCGGCGACCTTCGGCCCTTTGCTGAGATTCGTGTGCGGCACAGCCTTCGCCTCCCCGCGGGTGGCCGCCGCTGTGGCCCGACGCTGAACGCGTTTTATCTTGGATTGGTTACCGTGTGGCCCGCGGCATCCACAGCGTCTCGTACGGGGCGAGAAGGACGCCGCGGCCCTCGATCGTCACGGTCTGCGACGCCTCCAGCGTGTTGACGACCACCAGCATCTGGGCCTGCGCGAGCACCCGCACGGCCCCGGCAACGGGAATCTCCTCCAGCGGCGTACCTGGCGGGAACCACCGGGCGAAATTTTGCAGCGTCGTCAGGAACGGAAGCGGCTGACCGCCCCCATCGGCCGCGACGTCGACCCACAAGCATGTGGCGCAGTCCGGGCCGGCCGGCGGGGGATTCCAGTACAGCGCGGTATTGACGCCGCTCTTCATCATTTCGATCATGGCAGCGGTGCGGACCGCGGTCTTCTTTTCGTCCGGCCATCCCGAGCCGCGCGGCTCGCCGTACCACTCTGCCCACCACAGTGGCAGGTCCGTGCGCGCCCGTACCCACTGGTTGATCGCTGACAACTTCGCCAAAGCCGCGAATTCGTCGGAGCCACCTTTTTCTGTCGTGGCGTGCCCGTCGACGACCGCGAAGTCGGCGCCTCGCTTGTGCGCAAGCCAGTAGTCGAAGGCGTCCAGGGCTCTTTGGTCGACGGTTCCCCAGGATCCATGAACTATCGAGGCATGCTGCGCCGTGTCGAGCGGACGACTTACCATGTCGATGTACGGGCCACCGACGCGGTTGAGGGGGTTCACCGCCTTCACCGCCGTGTAAACCTGGTTGTAAAGCTCTGTATAGCCGGCCGCGTCCCAGCGTTTGTTTTCCTCGTCGAAGAAGCCCTTGAATTCATTCCATACCATGAAATGCCGAACGTCTGGGTAGCGACGGGCTACCACGGCGCTCAGTTCCGCGAAATCGGCGTAGTGTTCCGGTAGCGGCGCCTTGATGAGCTGGCCCCAGTCGGTTTTTCCTGGCTCCCCGCCTTTCATCCAGTCCGGGGCGCAGCACAGCGTTATCACAGGAATGCCGCCCGCTGCTCGGATAAATTCGATCCGGCGATCCAAGCCGGCGAAGTCGTAGACATCGGGTGCGGGTTCAGGATTACCAACGCCCCAGCCCATGATGTGCTGGTTCTGCGCCACTGGTTGGCTTGCGAGCGCCTGGTGGACCGCGGCGAAGGCCTCCGGGCTGCCGTGGTCGGCACTGTATTCCGTATGCGTGAAGCCCCAGCCCGGCTGGCTTGCTGCACTTACCTCGCTTAGCCCGCTTGCCCCGGCGCATGCGCAAGCGAGCGACAATACCGTCGCCAGGACCACAACGGTCCCACCAACGCCGCGCGATGTGCGACGCGAGCCCCAGTGCGTCATCAGCGCAACATCCCCCTGGCCCCTCGGCTGACATCCCCCGTGGCGCTGAACGGCTCAAATGAGCAACCATGCCCATTCTAGCCGAGGCACTGATCCGGCCACGCCTGCGCCGATCACCGTTTGCGGAGCAGGTACAGAGGCAAGCCGGTCGCCGTCCGCTGGACCGAGCCGCACCCGCCTCTGGAGGAGGCGGTCCACCGAACGGCGTAGGGGACCTACCGCCTATGACGGTGGCCCCAGCAGCAAGCCGATGCGACTGTCCGGAGCGACGACCGGCACCCGCACAATCCGCAGTCGCGTGCCGGCGGCGGTGACAGCCTTGTCGAGGGACTAGTGCAGTGCACGGATCAAGGG
>JALZCN010000625.1 GCA_030863045.1 Actinomycetota bacterium
ACCTTGAGGTGCTTGGACACCGCCGGGAGGCTCATCGCAAACGGCTCGGCCAGCTCGGTCACCGTGGCCTCACCGGAGGCGAGCCTGTCCAGGATGGCCCGGCGGGTCGGGTCCGCGAGCGCCCCGAGCGTGCGGCTGAGCTGGTCCACCGCCATCGTGCTACACCACCTAATTAATTAACCAATTAGTCAATATAGGCCCTGCGGCATGCCTGTCAAGTCGGCGCCTCGCTCGCTTCGCTGCCATACTCGGCCGGTGGATTGGTCGCCGGACCGCGATGCGCTGGGTGGCCGGGTTGCTGTCGTCGCCGGCGCAACCCGAGGCGCTGGCCGTGGCATCGCCGCGGCGCTGGGCGAAGCTGGTGCGACCGTCATCTGTACTGGACGTAGCAGCGTGACGGGCACAGGCTCGTCGGACTACGACCGTGCCGAGACGATCGAAGAGACCGCTGAGCTCGTCACCCAACTCGGCGGCACCGGGATCGCGGTCCAGACCGACCATCTCGACTCTGACCAGGTTCGACGCTTGGCTGAGCGGTTGCGTGCCGATCACGGTCGGATCGACGTGTTGGTGAACGACATCTGGGGCGGCGAGGTCCTCAAGGGCGGGCCCGCTGACTGGAATACCCCGATCTGGAAGCATGACCTCGACGATGGTCTGCGAATACTCCGGCTAGCCATCGACACTCACTTGATCACTTCCCACCACCTGCTGCCGCTGCTGATCGATGCGCCAGGCGGTCTGCTCGTCGAGGTAACCGACGGCACCACGGAATACAACGCGTCGCGGTACCGGATTTCGGTGTTTTACGACCTGGCGAAGGTCGCCGTGAACCGGCTGGCCTTTTCACAGGGCCACGAGCTGGAACCACACGGCGCAACGGCGATCGCCATCACTCCTGGCTGGCTTCGCTCGGAAATGATGCTCGACCATTTCGGTGTCACTGAAAAGAACTGGCGCGACGCATTGGACCCGAACCTGGTCGACGGCTATCCCACTGCTCCGGAAGGTTTCGCGCTGTCCGAGTCACCCCGGTATGTCGGCCGCGCCATCGCCGCATTGGCTGCGGACCCGCAACGAGCGAGATGGAATCAGCAGTCGGTCAGCTCCGGTCAACTCGCGCGGGAGTACGGGTTCAGCGACACCGACGGCTCGCAGCCCGATTTCTGGGGCGCGCACACCCTCCGTGCCGACGAACCTTGACCTCGACAAGACCCACGATCTCTGCTGGTACAATAATCCGCTGGCAGCGTGCAAGCTGGCAGCTACCCGTAACCACGTGCTCTTTAGACGTGGGCCCTGTCGCGTTCACGGCGCTGTCGCGATCCGCACTGCGCCTACCAGTTCCAGCTGCCCGGGCCGCCCTTGAATGGGCCGACGACGTCCGCGGTGATCCAGCCACCGTAAAACTCGCCCGGTTGTGGCGTCACCCGCTCGCCATCCAAGGGCACCTCGTCGAACCGGCCGGCGTAGACCGCGACCCGATCGGTGAGTTGCGGGTAGCGCAGATCGGGCTGCGGGTACCACCACCCGACCTCACGGAGCCGCTCGACGCCAGGTACCTCCAGGTCGATGTAGGAGGCCTCACCCTTCCATTCACACATCGTCAGGCGCGATGCCGCCAGCAGCGGCACCCGGAATTCCGAACGCGGCAGGTAGTAGGTCGGCGGGTGCGAAGTCTCCAGCACGCGCACCACGTCATCGGTATCGAGCACGAGTACCCCGCCGTGCACGATCCGAGCGCGGCGGGGTACCCGCTCGGCTCGTGGCGGCCGCGGGTAATCCCACACCGACTCCTGGCCGGGTCTGGTCGGGTGCACATCAGCGGGTCGATACCGCCGTTGAGCTGAGCGTTTCCGTCTCATCGTTTGTCAACCTCTCGCGCCGTTTGGCACCGTCCCGTGCCCCGGCCGTGCCCAACGGCGATCGTCTAGCTCGCGCCCCTCCGAACTGGCGAGCACCAGACGGCTCCATAGGCGGCCGCGAACCCGCGATCGAGTGCGAGCCGGAGCTTTGTTTCAACCTGACTTGATTCCAACCTGATCAGAGCGGGAGTCAGACCCCCGTGGACACAATCCCATCCCCCCACCGGTCGTGGTGCGCTCAGGATGAC
>JALZCN010000640.1 GCA_030863045.1 Actinomycetota bacterium
AGGTAACCCCGGGCCAAACCAACACCGGCGACATACAGCTCACCGGGCACCCCGGGCGGCACCGGCCGCAGCGCGGCGTCGAGCACATAGACCTTGGTATTCCAAATCGGCCGGCCAATCGGTGGCGTTCCGCCCGGTATCAACGGCTGACTCCAGGTCGAGACCACCGTGGACTCGGTCGGCCCATACGAGTTGATCATGCGGCGGCCAGGTGCCCACCGGTCCACCAACTCGGCAGGGCACACGTCACCACCGACGATGACGGTTTGGAACTCTGGTACTCCGGTGTCGGCCACGGCCTGCGGCACGGTGGCCAACGCGGCCGGGGGGATCAGCGCGTGTGTCACTCGCTGCTGGGTGAGCACCTCGGCCAGCTGCTCACCCAGCAACGGACTCGGTGGGGGAACGACGAGAGCTGCCCCGGCCGGCAGTGCCATGCACAGCTCCAGCACCGAGGCGTCGAAGCTCGGTGAGGAGAACTGCAGCACCCGATCCCCAGTCCGGACCGCGTACTGCTTGATCTCGGCTGCGGAGAAGCTAGCCAGGCCCGCGTGCGATACCAGCACACCCTTCGGTTGACCGGTTGAGCCGGACGTGTAGATCACATACGCGGGGTGTTGCAGCAACAGCGGGGACGCCCGGTCCGCATCGGCCACCACCACATCCGGCAGGCCCTCGAGTGCCGAGACCGTCTCCGCGGAGTCGACGGCTAACACCGTCATACCCTCCGGCCAGGGCAGCTGCGTCGCGATGTCACTTAGCGTGATCACAAGCACGGGCTTGGCGTCGCTAAGCATGAACGCGATTCGCTTTGCCGGGTAAGTCGGGTCCACCGGCAGGAATGCTGCGCCTGCCTTGGCCACGGCCAACTGGGCAACCACGATGTCCGCTGACCGCGGCAACACCAACGCCACAATTCGCTCTGGACCTGCGCCACGGTGGATCAGCAGCCGAGCCAAGCGGTTGGCGCGCGCATCCAGCTCCGCATAAGACAGCTCCGTACCCTCAAATATCACCGCCGGCAGATCTGGTGTTCGCGCCACCTGGGCCTGGAACAGCTCCGGCAATGTCACCGGTGTCACATCCAGGGCGGTGTTGTTCCATTCGTGCAGCACCCGGTGGCGCTCAGCTTTGGTCAGAATGTCAAGGTGCCGCAGTGGCACGGTGGGATGTGCAACGAGCTCGGTCAGTAGGATCTGTAGGTGTCCGGCCATGCGTTCGATTGTGGCGGGGTCGAACAGGTCGGTGTTGTAGTTCACCGCGGCGTGCAAGTCACCATCATCGAGTTCGGTGAACTGGACCAAGAGGTCGAAGTTAGCGGTGACGACGGGGATTGCCACGTCGTCAACCTTGAGGCCGGGTAGGTCGGGGATTTGGCCGGGAATGTTTTGTAACAGCACCATCACCTGGAATAGGGGGGTGTGACTGGTGTCGCGGACTGGTTGGAGTTCGTCGACGAGTCGTTCGAAGGGCACGTCTTGGTGGGCGAAGGCGTCCAGGATGGTGCCGCGGACTTGGTGGAGGAATTCGATGAAGGTGTGGTTGTCGCCTACCGTGGATCGTAGGACGAGGGTGTTGACGAAAAATCCGATCAGCCGTTCCAGCTCGGCTTTTTCGCGGCCGGAGGTGACGGTGCCGACTGCGATGTCGTCTTGCCCAGACCATCGGTGCAACAGCAGCTGACAGGCGGCGATTAGGGTGATGAATAGGGTGCTGTCATAGCGCCGTCCTAGCTCGTTGAGTGCAGCCGTTACGGTCGCGGGGATGTGGAACTCGTAGACGGCGCCAGCGGAGGTACGCACGGCTGGTCGAGGCCGGTCGGTGGGCAGTTCCAATGGTGCGACGTTAGATAGCTGGCGTTTCCAGTAGTCGAGTTGTTCGGTCAGGGTCTGTTCGGAGAGTTGGTTTCGTTGCCAGATAGCGAAGTCGGCGTATTGCAGCGGCAACGCCGGCAGCTGGGCCGGCTGGCCACGCACGACGGCTGCGTATAGCACGCCAAGTTCATCGACGAGCACGCCGGTGGACCAGCCGTCGGTGATGATGTGATGCAGCACGAGACTAAGCACGTGTTCGTCGGTGGCCAGCCGTACCAGCCGTGGTCGCAGCAGTGGGCCTTGACGCAGATCAAACGGTGTGGTGCTGTCCTGTTCCAGGATGGAGGCCAGTGCGGTGTCGCGTTCGGCCTGCGCCAGCTCAGACAGGTCCAGCATCGGCAGTTGCAGTTGGTAGGGCGGGTGCACTACCTGCACACCGTGGCCATCGACTGAGTCAAATGTGGTACGCAGCGACTCGTGGCGGGCCACTAGGCCGGTCAGCGCGGTGGTGAGGGCATCAACGTCAAGCTGGCCACGGAACCTCAGCGCAGTCGGTGTGATGTATTCGGCGCTGTCGGGCTCGAACTGGTTGAGGAACCACAGCCGCTGTTGGGCAAACGACAACGGCAGATCACCCTCACGCGGCAGCACCGGAATCGACGACAGCGCCGGCGCGCCGGGTTGGGCATCGGCGGCGATCGCGGCCGCAAGCCCAGCAACCGTGGGGTGAGTGAACAGCGCCCGGGGAGACACCTCCACCTCTAGCGCCGCCCGCACCCGG
>JALZCN010000649.1 GCA_030863045.1 Actinomycetota bacterium
GGATGCGCCCGTCGACGACGGCGGGCGACGAGGAGGATGACGTGAGTGAGCTGACCCGGCCCGATGTGACCGTACCCGACGGGCCTGCGCCGGCCGACCTGGTGATTGAGGACCAGGTGGTCGGCGACGGAGCCGAGGCGATCGTCGGCTCGCAGATCCAGGCGCACTACGTCGGCGTCGCACACTCCAACGGCAAGCAGTTCGACGCATCCTGGGACCGGGGCGCACCGCTGGAGTTTCGGCTGGGCACCGGCCGGGTGATCAAGGGTTGGGATGACGGGATCGTCGGGATGCGGGTCGGGGGCCGTCGCCGGCTCACCATCCCCCCGCACCTGGCCTACGGCGACCGTGGCGCGGGTGCCGCGATCAAACCTGGCGAGACTCTCGTCTTCGTCATCGATCTGGTCAATGTCCGTTAGAAGGGTGGCCCGGAGACGTTGTGGCGGCGGCGAAGCATCTGAGATAACCCTTACAGCCGTGGACGTTATCGAGGGACCAGATCGACTCGGGCCAATGCGCGGAGCAGGCCGGGTGTCAGCCGGGAGGCCAGCAATCCTGCCTTGGCCTCGAGAGTGATCGGAGCTATGGCGGCGTTGCGCTGCACGGCAAGCAAGATCTCCTGTGCTGCCCGTTCAGCGGTGAAGTTGCGCCGGCGATAACGCTCGGTCGAGCGCCGCTGGGCAGTCCGTTGCTTGGTGGTGCTGAGTCCGACGAAACGGGTGGTGCTGGCGATGTTGGTGTGCACGAACCCAGGGCAGACCGCCACCACGCCTACGCCGGCTTTGGCCAGTTCCCCGCGCAAGCACTGGCTCAGCGCCAGAACCGCGGCCTTGGTAGTGGTATAGGCCGGCAGTGCCCGCGACGGCAGGTACGCGGCGGCAGACGCGATATTGACGATGGTGCCGCCCGCACCGCCGTCAACCATCAGACCGCCCAGGACTCGGCAACCGTGAATGACGCCCCACAGATTGACGTCAATGATCCGTTCCCAGTCGGCCACCGTGGTGTCGAAGAACGGCCCCGCCATGCCGATCCCAGCATTATTGATCACGATATCCGGGATGCCGTGCCTTTCGCGCAGCACGGTGCCGAACTTCTCGACCGCACCCTGGTCGGAAACGTCCACGGTGTACGCGCTCGCGCACGGCCCAATCGTGCCGGCCAGCTGCGCGGTGCGCTCGGCAGCCTGCTGGTCGATGTCGGTCACCACCACCTCGGCGCCGTGCTCGGCAAACGCCAGCGCGGTGGCCCGACCGATCCCGCTACCCGCACCGGTGATCACCACGAGTTGGTCGTCGAACCTGCCGCGTCGCGGCCCGGTGCGGCGGGCGCGACGTAGCGCGCGCGATTCGGGGCCACCCTCGGCATGGTCGATCAGCTCGCCCGTGCAGCGCGCCACGGCATGCGGGTGGGTACGTGGCAGCCAGTGCCCGCCGGGCAACTCGCGAACCGCAAGGTTGCTTGCCCAACGCCCAATGTCGGTCTGGAGTGACACCGAGACGAACGGGTCCCGCTGCGGGGCCAGGACCTGCACCGGAACGTCAGTCGTCCCGCTGCCGGGTGTCCTGAGGCGGGGCAGCATGTTCGCCCGGTACAGCTGCACTCCACGTACCGCGTCGGACGTCGTGGGGACGCTTGTCCTTGCCAGGACAGCCAGCATGCGCTGGCCAAGCCCGATGCGCCAGGCCAACTCGGGCAACAATGGGAGCTGGAAAAACCCGATGTACCAGCTCGACATCAACTGCGTCACCAGCTCGCGCAGCGCTCGTGGCGTCGGGCGGCGCAGTCGTGCTCGCAGCCAGTGATCCGCGTGATCCAGGGACGGTCCGGAAATCGACGTGAAGGAGGCGACCCGACCGTCCAGCCACCGACCGGTCACCCCATGCCACGCCTGTATCGATCCCCAGTCGTGGGCAAGCAGATGCACCGGCCGATCAGGGCCGACCGCGCCGACCACCGCAGCCAGATCCGCGGCGAGCTGGTCGAGCCGGTATGCCATGCGGTTGCGCGGTTTCCCGGACTCACCGGCGCCCCGCACGTCGTAGCTGACCACGTGGTAGTGCGCAGCAAGCTCGGCTGCAACACCGTCCCACAGCGTGTGGTCGTCGGGGTAGCCGTGCACGCAGACCACCGTGGGCGCGCCGCGCTGCCCCGACTCGTGTACCCGTAGCAGGACGCCATCGGTGCTTGTGACGTCGCTGATCATCACGCGGCCGATGCCCGTCGCCAGCGGCGCACGTGCGGCAAGTCGTCGTCAAGCCAGTACGCGCCACCGTTCTCGGTCACGACGAGGATCTCCTCGAACTTCACCCCGACGCCGAGGAGACCAATGTGCGGTTCAACCGCCCACAAACCCGGCGTAGCGGGATGGCAGGAGATCGGGTCGTCGGCCCACAGCGGCGAGCGGTGGTGCATCCGCTCTACGATCAGGTCGCCGACCAGGGTCTGCAGTGCGCGGATGCCGAAGCCGGCTACGACGAATCTGGGCAGCCGCGAGTGCACCTTGCCGATTTGGTGCCCGATGACCCGCCCTGGATAGACGCGGTGCCGGTTGTCGTAACCCTGCCGGGCGATCAGCGCATCGACGTCTCGATAGATCTGCTGCAGTGGTAGTCCATCGTTCACTTTCCTGACGATCAGTGCCCGGTACTCGGCGAGGTCGCCTATCAGCTGCTCATGGAGCCGGTTGGTGCCCAAGCAACCGGCGTAGCCGATGTCAGCGACGTATCCATCACGCACCGGAGCGCAGTCGAGAATGAAGGGCATACCTTCTTCGAGCCGCCGGTTCGTGGGAAAGAATTGGAGAGGATTCCGAAAACCGCGAAACGCGGTGCGGTCACCGAACCACGCGAACGGTGTGTGGAACCAGTCCTGCACTCCGCGGTCGGTCAAGTACTGGCGGATGCGGCGCGCTGCCTGCTTCTCCGTCATACCTGGCGCCAACGTGCTCGCCACCGACTGCGCCGCGGCATAGGCCAGTTGCTGCAGCTCGCGGAATCCCGCCAGATCGGTTTGATCGGTCACCCCTGTACCGGCCACCCGGCCACCTCCTCGGGCATTCCTACCCCCACGTAGGAACTTCCTACGACATGGTAGATTTGTCAAGTGGAGAATCCGGACGTGATACCGCTGGGGGCGACCCGCTCCCGCCGGGTCAGACGCACCCGGGCTGCGCACCTCGGCCCGGAACGCCGGCGGCCGCTGATCCTCGACGCGGCGTTGGAGGTCTACGTCGAGCGCGGCTACCGGGGCACATCGATGCAGGCGGTGGCTGATGCGGCGGGTGTCACCAAACCGGTGGTCTACGAGTGCTATCCGAACAAGGACGAGTTGCTGCTCGCGCTGCTGGATCGCGAGGAGCGCCGTCTGATGAACGCCATTTCCGAGTCGCTGCCGAGCAATCTCATCTCCGACAACGTGGAAGCCGTGCTGGCAGCGGGGCTCACGGCCTTCCTCACCGGGGTGGGTCAGGCGCCGAACTCATGGCGGGTGGTCTTCGACTCCGGCTGGAATTCCGGCTCGGTGGTCGCGGAGCGGGTTCGACGGGTCCGAGACCTCGTGGTGGGCCAGTTACGCGAGCTGGTTCGCCAGTACATGCTGTCCGCTGGAGTCGACGACATCGACCGCAAGGCGTCCGTCGTTGCGGAGCTGATCGCCACGACCGCCGAATCCTGCGCCCGCATGCTCGTGTTGGAGCGTTACCCGTGGACCGCCGCCGAGCTGGCAACCTATGTGGCCGGTTTGATCGCCCGCGGTGTCCGTCCTGTCTGAGCCCGACAGACAACTGGAGGGGGCCGATGCGGCGCAGGGCAACCCCGGTGGCGTCGATGCCGACAGCGGGCCGATGCATGGCATGGACCAGTCGGCGCTCGTCACGATCCCCGCGAATAGCATCGTCATTTTCGCCCGCGACCACGGCGACTAACCCACGTTGGGGTCTGGAGACGTGGCGCCGGGCGGCGGGAAATACGCGTCCCAAGGATGACGTTGTACGCCACTGATCCGACCGCAGCGCAGGCTGCTGCCGTGCTCGCGCGGGAGTGAGGGAGATGACCAAGCCCGTCCTGTTGACGGTGGATGACGATCCTGGCGTCTCCCGGGCGGTGGCAAGGGATCTACGCCGCCGCTACGGCGAGAACTACCGCGTGGTACGGGCCGACTCGGCACTGGACGCCCTCGATGCACTCAAGGAGATCAAACGCCGCGGTGAACCGGTAGCAGCGATCCTGGCCGACTACCGGATGCCCCAGCTCAACGGCGTGGAGTTTCTCGAGCAGGCGATGGACCTTTTCCCGCGCGCCCGCCGTGCGCTGCTGACCGCCTACGCCGACACGGATGCGGCCATCCAGGCGATCAACGTCGTCGACGTCGATTATTACCTGCTCAAGCCGTGGGACCCACCCGAGGAGAAGCTCTACCCGGTTGTCGACGCCCTGGTGGAGACCTGGCGCGCGGTCGGCGAAACCAGCATCGAGCAGACCAAAGTGATCGGGCATCGCTGGTCGGCGCCGTCGTACCAGGCGCGGGACTTCCTGGCTCGCAACGCGGTGCCCTACCGCTGGTACAGCGTGGACGATCCAGAGGGCCAGCGGCTGCTCGACGCGGCCGGCGCGACCGCCCAGGATATTCCTGTCGTGATCACTGTCGACGGGCGATCGCTGCGGCAGCCCAGCGATTCGGAGATCGCCGCCGCGGTCGGGCTGTCCACTCAGCCGGCGGCCGAGTTCTATGACTTGATCGTGGTTGGTGCGGGTCCGGCCGGTCTGGGCGCCGCGGTCTACGGTGCCTCCGAAGGGCTGCGCACGGTCTTGGTGGAGCGGCAGGCCAGCGGCGGTCAGGCCGGACAGAGCTCCCGGATCGAGAACTATCTGGGTTTTCCCGACGGGGTGTCAGGGGTGCAGCTGACCGACCGGGCGCGGCGGCAGGCTCAGAAGTTCGGTGCCGAAGCGCTGTCGGCTCGGGAGGTGGTCGGCCTGGAGGCGCGGGGGTCCGCGCGGGTGGTGCGGTTCGGTGACGGCGGTGAGATCGCCGCACACGCTGTGGTGCTCGCCACCGGCGTCGCGTACCGCGCGTTGGACGCACCGGGCGCCGCCGAGCTCACCGGCCGTGGCGTGTACTACGGCTCGGCGACAACGGAGGCCGCCGCGTGCGCCGACCAGGACGTCTATGTGGTGGGTGGCGCCAACTCCGCTGGGCAGGCCGCGGTGTTCTTCTCCCGGTACGCCAGACAGGTGACCTTGTTGGTGCGGGGTGATTCGCTGGCCCGGTCGATGTCGCACTACCTCATCCAGCAGCTCGCTGCGCTGAGCAACGTCACGGTAAGGACCTGTACCGAGGTCGCTGCGGCGCATGGTGACCAGCACCTGGAGGGGCTCGCGCTGCGTAACACTCGTTCCGGTGCCACTGACAGCGTGCCCAGCGGACACCTGTTCGTGTTCATCGGCGCCGCGCCGCGAACCGAGTGGCTCGATGGTGTGGTGGCCCGCGACGCCCGCGGATTTATCCAGACCGGTCCAGATCTCCTGATCGACGGCCACCGCCCGGCGGGCTGGGCACTGGACCGGGACCCCTACTACCTGGAATCCAGCCTGCCCGGGGTGTTCGTGGCCGGGGATGTGCGCGCCGAGTCGGTCAAGCGGGTGGCGTCCGCGGTCGGTGAGGGCGCGATGGCCGTCACGCTGGTGCACCGCTACTTGGAGGACCAATGACCGCCGACGCACTTGGTCCCGCGGAGGCGGCATTATGACCGCCGACGCACTTGGTCCCCCGGAGGCGCCACTATGACCGCCCGGCAGCTGTCCCGTGTGGAGTTGCGTGAGCTGTTCCTGTTCACCGACCTGACAGACACCCAATTGGACTGGATAGCCGAGCACGGCGAGACATTCGACGTCGGTGACGGTGAGATCGTGGTCACCGAAGGCGAGCAGGCGCGCTGCTTCTACGTGCTGCTGTCCGGAACGCTGCAGATGACTCGCCGGGTTGCGGGCGACGAGGTTGAGATCATCCGCACCAATCAACGCGGGGTCTACTTTGGAGCCACCCAGTTCTATCTCGGCGACCAGGTGGACCAGAACTACGGCACCTCGGTGCGGGCGCTGAGCGATTGCGTTTTTCTCGCATTGCCCAGTCGCGAGTTCAACGAGACGTTCCGCCACTGGTACCCGATGGCGGTGCATCTGCTGCAGGGCATGTTCGTCGGCATATCCAATACCAATGCCCTGGTCGGGCAACGCGAACGGCTACTGGCCCTCGGCAAGTTGTCCGCTGGGCTGACCCACGAATTGAACAACCCTGCCGCCGCAGCGGCCCGGGCCGCCGACACGTTACGCGAGCGGCTCGCGGGGATGCGGCACAAGTTGGCGATGCTCGCCGAGGGCAGGCTCGACCGCGGTCAGCTGCGCACTCTGACCACCCTCCAAGAGCGATTCGTTGAGGTCGGACGCAAGGCGCCGGCGCTGACCGCGCTGCAGGCGGGCGACCTCGAAGACGAGCTTGCGGACTGGCTCGACGACCACGGCATCACCCAAGGTTGGGATCTGGCCCCGGTGTTCGTCGCGGGTGGCCTGCGGGTATCTGACCTGGAGCAGGTGGTGTCCGCGGTGCCTGCCGAGTCGGGGGAAGGTGCACTGCGCTGGCTGGCCTACACGGTGGACACCGAGAACCTGCTGCGGGAAATCGGTGACGCCGTCGGTCGGATCAGTGCGCTGGTGGCGGCCGCTAAGCAGTACTCCCAGCTGGACCGAGCTCCTTACCAGGACATCGATCTGCACGAAGGTCTGGACGCCACGCTGGTGATGCTCGCCCGCAAGCTCGGCGACGGCATCCGGATCGTCAAGGAATACGATCGCGACCTACCCGCTGTCCCCGCCTACCCGGCCGAGCTCAACCAGGTATGGACCAATCTGATCGACAACGCAGCCGACGCCATGCAGGGGAAAGGCACGCTCACAGTTCGCACCGCTCACGATAGCGAGCATGCCCTCGTCGAGATCTGCGACACCGGACCGGGTGTGCCGCCAGAGGTCGCCAAGCGCATCTTCGAACCGTTCTTCACCACCAAGCCGGTCGGTCAGGGCACCGGACTGGGACTCGACGTCAGCTGGCGCGTTGTGGTCAACCGTCACCACGGTGACCTGACGTTGCAATCCCAGCCTGGCGACACCCGATTCCAGGTCCGCTTGCCCTTGCAGGAACGGACGTCGTGAGAGCGGCCCGCTAGCGTCATCACCGTGGTCCAGGACGCGGTGGCGAGCGCAGGGGCCCAGCCCCGGGGTTGATGAAGTTGACGAAGCGTCCCTTGTCATGGCCCTGCGCGCCGGCGCCGAGGGCGCGTTTACGCGCGCATGCCGGCGACGCTACCGCGGTGGGGCTACCCGGCCAGGGCGCGCAGCCGGCGCAGCACCTCGTGAGTGCCGAGTGCGCAGGTGATGGCGTGTAGGTCGGGGCTACGGGTGGCACCGGTGAGCGCAACACGGATGAGTTGGGATGCCTCCCGGATGGAGCCTGGGTAGGCGTCGGGGTTCTTTTTGTATTCCTTGGCATTGGGCGCAAAGCCGTGTTTCGCGGCGAGTTCGCGAATCTGGTTGAACCATTCCTGAGGGTCGTCCAGCTGCTGGTAGCTGTCAGCGAAGTCACGGGCGAAGCTCGCGGCGATGGTGGCATCCACGCCCAGTGGCGTGAGGCGTTGATCTGTGGGGCCGGCCACCACGGCGAACAGCTGCGGGAAGAAAAAGCCATAGGCTGGTCGGAAGTCTGACCACTTACGCAGGTCTTTGCGTGGATTGTCGACGCCGTCGCGTTCAACGGCGAGGGCGCGCATGGCGAGATTGTGCTCGGCGTCGAGGACAGTGGCCAGCTCTGGGTCGAATTGGCCAGCCCAGATACGGACCGCATCAAGAATCTGGTGGCCGGGCAGGGTGGCGATATGATCGGCGCTGATGTCCTCGAGCTTGACCAGATCCACCAGGGGGCCGGCGACGCCGCACTGGTCCAGCCGGATCGGCGTGACGAGTGCTTCCGCCAGCGGTAGTTCGGCGAGCCGCCCGTTGGCCAACCCTCGCAGGTAGTAGAGCACGGCTTCGGCGGGATATCCGGCTTTGATGTAGAAGTCGACGCTTGCTTCGGGGTCCGTGCGCTTTGACAGCTTGCGTTTCCCGCCGGGTATTTGCTTCATCAGCGGTGCGATGTGTGCGTAGGCGACCCGCTCAAAGCCCAGGGCATCGAACAGTTGCAGGTGCAGCGGGACTGAGGAGATCCACTCCTCACCGCGGATCGCCAGCGTGACGCGCATCAGGTGGTCGTCCACGGCGTGCGCGAAATGGTAGGTCGGCAGCCGAAGCGATTGGTCGGAGGATTTCAGGATCACCGTGTCGTTGCGATTGGCGTCGTGTTCCAACTCGCCTCGGATTGCGTCCGTGAAGCGAACCCGCTGCCCAGCGGTATCGTCGGGAGCCCGGAAACGCACCACATAGGGGGCGCCGTCGGTAAGTTTGGCCTGCACGGAGGCCGGATCGGCATCGCGCCAGATGGCCCATGATCCGTAGTAGCCGGTGGGGATCTTCGCGGCCTGCTGGCGAGCGGTGATATCGGCGAGTTCCACTTTGGTGGCGAAGCACAGATACGCCTTACCCTGACGCAGCAGCTCGCGCACGTAGGTGAGGTAGATACGCTGCCGGCCTGATTGACGGTAGGGGCCGTAGCTGCCGTGCTCGTCGTCCTCGTCGGAGGTGATACCGAAGTAGTCGAAGGCACGCGCAAATTGGGCCAAGGCGCCCTCGATCTCGCGGGACTGGTCGGTGTCTTCCACCCGCACCAGATAGACGCCCCCGGACTGCGCCGCAATGTCCCGGTCGATGGTGGCCACGTAGATCCCGCCGATGTGCACGAACCCGGTGGGTGAAGGGCCGAACCGGGTCACCTGAGCCCCCTGCGGGAGCCGCCGCGGCGGGTAATGCTGTTCCCAGTGCTGGGGTTCTGGCAGGTCAGCGGGAAATAAAGCATCGATGACCGCGCGATCCAGCATTGGTAGGAGAGTCTCGCTTCCGGGGATCGATCATGGATGGAGCGTTGTGCAGGAGCCCTAGGCTACCAATCGTGGATTTGGCGACTTCGCTAAGTTCCTACGCTGGCCGGACGGCGGCCACTGCGAAGACCACACGCCGGCCGGGCGTGTGGTTCTGGACACGCACGTCTGCAAAGCCGGCCGTCCGGCACTGAACTGCAAAGGACTGGGCCTGTTGGTAGGTCCATCCATGGCTGGCCAGTCCAGTCGCGCCGGGACGCACACGGCGTTCGATCACGAGGAATCGCCCGCCAGGGGCAAGCACACGCTTGGCCTCGGCAAGTCCCGCGGTGACGTCCTTCCAGTGGTGAATGGTGGCCAGCGACCACACCACCGTTGCCGCTCCGTCCGGTTGGCGAAGGTCTTCCGCAGTGCCGTCGGTCCACGTGATAGGAGATCGGTCACGAGTCAGTGTCCAGGCCAGTCGGAGCATCATGGGTGCCGGATCCACACCGGTCACGCGGGCCCCGCGGCGGGCGGCTTCCCGGGCCGCGGTACCCGGGCCGCAACCGATGTCGACAACGTGGTCCGCATTCGACACCCGGGTCAGGTCAGCGGCGAGACGGGCGACGGCACCCCCTCCTACGATCATGACGAGCCCAGCGACCAGTCCGGTCACGCCGGCGAAGCCCGGATGGGCGGCGTGATGGTTCACTGCGCCGGGCCATGAGGTGTTCATCCGTGCACCCTCCTTGTCGTGGTAGCGCTTGAGGCCAGCTTGCAAGTTCAAGCGGGCTTGAAGTCAAATGAAGCCATGGCGGACCTCATCCCGATCGGTCAAGCTGCGGATCGGCTCGGAATGAGCCCTTCAGCGCTGCGTTATTACGACGAACGCGGCTTGGTGTCCCCGTCCCAGCGACGGTCCGGGCAACGCATGTACGGACCCGAGGAGTTACGCCGGCTCGCCTTCATCAAGATCGGACAGCGGCTGGGGTTGCCGCTCAACACGGCCGCCGCCGTTCTGGACGCTCCCGGCCCGCAGTGGCGCCAGACCGTGCGCCAGCAGATCGTCGAGTTGGACGAGGTGATCGCGCAGGCGCAGGGAGCGCAGATGTTCCTGACCCACGCTCTGAACTGCCCAACCAATCATCCCGCTCGCGAATGCGCCACGATGATCGCAACGCTGGACCGGCTCGTCGACGGGACGCCGGTCGACCGACTCGTGGCCGAGCACCGGGGAAGCGCCTGAGACGGCGCCAAGAAACCTCGAGATCGCGCTGAACCGTTCGGCGGAGGTTTCCGTGTGGATGGTGTCGAGTGGCCCTGCGAAGTCACGCGAGGGCCCGATACCAGGAGGTTGCCGATAATGATCCGCACCCGCACCACCATCCTCGTCGCCAGTGCTGCCGCCGGCCTGGTCACTCTCTCGGCCTGCAGCGGCGGCTACGGCGGCGGCGCCTACGGCAGCGCTGCCGTGCCGGCGGACCAACCGCAGGGCGTCAACCAGGAGGCGAGTCCTGCCGGTGGCGTGACCCTCGCGGCTGCGGAGGTCGGTGAACTAGGCCAGGTCGTCACCGACCAGAACGGCCTCACCCTGTACCGCTTCGACAAGGACAAGGCCAAGCCGTCGGTGTCTAACTGCAATGACGCGTGCGCCAAGACATGGCCGCCGGCGCTCGGCGACCCGACCAGCGTGCAGCTGCAAGGGGTCGACCCGTCGCTCGTCGGATCGGTCATCCGCAAGGACGGCACCGAGCAACTGACCCTGGGCGGGTGGCCGGTGTACACCTTCGCCAAGGACACCGCCGCCGGTGATGCCAAGGGTCAGGGGGTCGGCAAGACCTGGTTCGCGATCACCCCGAAAGGTAAGAAGGCGCAGGCCACGCCGAGCAGTGCGCCGGCCAGCGTGCCCGACCGTGCGCCGGTCAAGGCGTCCGACAACGCGCCGGACAGTGCACCGGCCAGCGGTTACGGCAGTGGTTACGGTGGCGGGTACTGAGACGACTTTAAGGGTCGCCGGAGCGCCGGAGGAGTCATCAGACCCTGCTCCGGCGGCGGTGCCGCATCACCGTGAGCGTTCGAGTACTGTCCGGGCCGACCTTGTTGTGGCGCGTTCGGGATAGCTCGGGTGCCGACCTGGATCGGATACCCGACCAGAGGACCGGTGTGACGATCCCAGGCTGGTGGCCGAGCCGTAAACAGAAAGCCCACGGCGAGGATCTGGTCAGGTCGTTATACGCCGAGCACGGCAAGAGCCTGCTGGCCTACGCTACCCGGCTCACCAACGACCGGGCCGCCGCCGAGGACATCGTTCAGGAGACCCTGCTCCGCGCATGGAAGCACGCCGACGCCGTATCAGGCGGGCACGGCTCAGTGCGTGGCTGGTTGCTGACGGTGGCCCGCAACATCATCACCGACCGTTACCGTGCCAAAGCGGTCCGACCAGTCGAGGTCGATGAGCAGGACCAGCAGGTGCCTGCGCAGCGCGATCACGCGGAAGACGTGGTGAACTCGATGGTCGTGCTGGATGCGATGGAGCGGCTTTCCCAGGAACACCGGGACGTGCTGGTGCAGCTGTACTACCGCGGACGGTCCGTTGGGGAGACGGCGGAGGTCCTTGGGGTAGCTCCAGGTACCGTGAAGTCTCGGTCCTACTACGCACTACGCGCCCTGCGAGTCGACATGTCCGCAGTTGAGGCGGAGGTGGGTAGATGAGTGCGGCGGAGCACGACCACGAGTCGCTCGGTGCCTACGCGCTGGGTGTGCTGGGTTCGGATGAGGTCGCAGCAATGGACGCGCACCTTGCCGAGTGCGCCGACTGCCGGGGTGAACTCACCGAGCTGGCCAAGCTGCGGAACATGCTGGACTCGGTTCCACCCGAAGCCTTCCTCGACGGTCCACCGGATGACGGTCACCTACTCCTCCAGCGCACGCTGCGCCGGATACGCGTGCAACAGGGAGGGCTGCCCCGGCGGGCCCGATTTCCCGCCGCCGCCGGAGTCGCGGTGATCGCCCTGGCCGCGCTCGGTGGTGGCGTCGTGCTCGGCAGGCAGACCGCTTCAAGCGGCGAAGCGCAGGCTCCGCCGAGCAGCGTCGTGCAGGCGCCTCCCGGCACCCGCAGCGGATCGGCAACGAACCCGGCAACCGGCGCCAGCATGGCCGTCACC
>JALZCN010000657.1 GCA_030863045.1 Actinomycetota bacterium
GTCGTCAGCTCACCGATGAGCAGCCTCGCCTCCCGAGTCGCCACAAGACTCAAGCCCGACACGACCAGGGAGACAACAAGCCCCACGATCGCCGGCAAAAAAGAGCGCAGCGGCGCAGGGTCACCAGTGACCGTGAGTCCCTGCACGATCGCACGGCCGCAAAGCAGCCCAACGGCGAGTGCTCCCGCCGCGACCAGCTGCGCCATCAGCGTAACGAGGAACTCGCTGCGCGCGGCCGACCACACCCATTGGAACGCTCGGCGATATAGCCGCCAGTATTGCAGCCGCTTGCGCTTAGCGAAAGTCCTCATGAAATTACTCACCGTCGTCGTGATAGGCCCGCATCCCTATGTTCTTCGTCACCAAGAGAAGGTTGTTACATTTGGGGCCCCGCGAGCGATTTAGAGTCGAAAGGAGGTGAGGTACTTGAAAATCAGGTACGAGGTACCGACACTCACGGTATACGGCTCCGTGGCGTCGTTGACAATGGGCCAGTTCGGCAGCGATGCCGACGGTAACTCCGGCATGGCCGGCAACCAGTCGGACTCGGACGGCATGGGTCCTCCGCACAACCGCAACGACGGCAAGCGCTGATCGTTGCCCTCACCGCGATGCGTCCCTTAGGGGGCGCATCGCGTCAGGAATCGACTCTCGCAGTCCGAGGTGCATCGGCTCTCGGGCGCGGAGACACTCGAGCATGATGGAGCATCCGCCAATGTCGTTGTCGACCCTTGAGATTGGCACAGGAGTGGTAAGCCGGCTCGTCGGTGACGAGACGGTCCTCGTCGACCTGGCGTCTGAAACCTACTTCGGGCTGAACCGTACCGGATCGGTCATTTGGACCATGCTTGAGAAACGGGCGACGCTGTCCGAGATCGTCACGGTGATCGTCGACCGCTTCGACGTCTCGGCCGGGCAGGCTGCGGCCGATATCCAGACCCTGTTCAACGAGCTGGAGCGGTTTGGGCTCGCTCGACGCTCCGCATGACATGTCGCGCCACGAGATCACCGAGCATGCCGGCTATCTCCGGGATGAGGTCAAGCTGGCCGCGTACCGTGCTGCGCTCGCCGAGGTCGTGAAGCCGGGGATGACCGTTCTCGATCTCGGCGCCGGCACGGGGATCTTGGGCCTGCTGGCGGCCGAGGCCGGCGCTCATAGGGTGTACGCGGTCGATAGTGGAAGTATTGTGGGCGCAGCTCGAGTCGTTGCTCAAGTCAACGGCTACGCGGATCGGATCGTCGGAGTCCGCCAGTTCAGCACACGAGTCACGCTGCCCGAACCAATCGATGTAGCGGTGTGCGACCAGATCGGGGGTCTGGCGTACGATGCGGGCGTCCTGGAGTACTTTCGGGATGCGCGGACACGGATGCTCCTTCCTGGCGGAGCACTGGTTCCGGCTTCCTTCCAGCTGTTTCTCGCGCCGGTCACAACCGACTTCTGGACGAAGACGGTCGGTTTATGGGACACCCGACCCGGCGGCTTTGACCTGTCCCCCATGGCGGAACATGCCGCGAACACCGAGTTCCGGATCGAGCTTGCACCTTCCGCTTTCCTCGCCAGACCGGTGAAGTTCGCTGAGGTGGCGGCCGATTGTGACGACCCCATCCGAGGCACGGTCGAGGTGCGGATCGAGCGCGGCGGCGAACTGCACGGCATCGCGGGCATGTTCATGGCACAGCTCTCGCCCTCGGTGACGCTGACCAATTGCCCGCTGTGGCCCTCGTTCTTCCAGCGGTGGCAGACGTTCTACCCATTACGTCATGCGATCACCGTGGCGGCAGACGATATCGTCGTCGCCGAGTTCGACGTGCGCCCCCGGATCTATCTCACGACGTGGACAGTGACCGTTCATCGCGCGGGGAGCGGCGCAGGACCCGTAGTGCAGCGCGCGTCCACGGTCCTCGGCCAGTTGCTTACTCCCGACGATCTCGCCGTGGAGCGTGGCGCCGCCGTGCCGCACCACTCGCCCGCGGTCGCTGCCGATCGGTATGCGCTTGACCTGGTGGACGGCTCGCGGTCTCTTGGCGAGATCATTCAACTGGTGTGGGAGGGTCACCGCGACGCCTTCCGCACCCCCGAAGACGCGAAGCGCAGGGTAACTTGGCTGCTCGCACGGTGCCTCCGTGAGCAGGTGCCATGCGTTATCTAGTTTATGGGGTCGTCATCGACAGCGACGTAGCGCTGGGTGTTCCCGCGTCCACCGGTCCCGTGAACGTCACGGTGAAAGAGCTGCAGCAGCCCGTCGACTCCGGATCGATCACGTGGCTCGATCGTGGCTCGGATACCTGGATGAGCGCGGGTCTCGTCGGCGGGAGTTTTTATCTCCGATTCGGTGAGGAAGCCGAGTTCCTCATCGCCGCCGACGGCCGTTCGCTGCGGTGGTATTCGTTCGAGGAGGTGTCAGATACCTTAGTGCACCTGGTGCTCGACCACGTTCTGCCCCGGGCGCTCATGCGGCTTGATCGAATTGTCCTGCACGGCTCGTGCGTGGCACGCCACGAGCGGGGATGTGTGGCCATCCTCGGCCGATCCGGCTCAGGAAAGTCGACCCTCGCGGCGGGGTTGGTGGCCAGGGGATGCAGCCTCATTGCCGATGACTGCGTAGTGATCCAGCGACAAGATGGCGTTTTCCTCGTCACGCCTGCATATCCGGGCCTGCGGTTGACCAACAACAGCGTCCGCCTCTCGGGCATTAACGGCTTCGAAGTGCGAGGCGCAGTGAGTCGCCACAGCCCGAAAAGGCGAATGACGCCACGTGGCGGTGACGATCCTCCCCCCGCGGCGCGGCACCGACTGCTCGCGGTTGTCGCCCTACAAGATTTCGGCCACCACGATCGGAACGCTGGGACTGCGTCATGCCTCAAGCTTGCGCCCTCTGCCGCCGGCATCGAGCTCCTCCGTCACTCGTTTCACCTCAATGGCCCTGGCGAGCACGCGGCATTTTTCGAACGTGTGCTGCCGGTAGCCGCGGCCTGCCCGGTCTTCCAGATGTTCTATAGCCACTCCCATGTCGGTCTGGAGCTCGCGGCGCGCGAGATCGAGTCCATCCTGTCATCGGGTGTGACCCGCGAAGTGCACCTCTAATGGCGGGTTTCGCCGTTGTCGTCCGTCGCTCCGGCGAGCCGGTTCCTCCGATGATCGTCGATGCCATGCGCCGGTCACTGCGGCACCGAGCCCCCGACGGCATCGACGTAAGGACGCGCGACAACGTCGCCGTCATTTTCGGGCGACTGCACGCAACTCCGGAGGCGTGTTTCGAGCGCCAGCCGCACGAGTGCAGCGACGGAACGTGGCTTGTCGCGGATGCCCGCATCGACAACCGTGCCGAGCTGATGGAGCGGTTCGGCTGGGCGAGGCCGGCCGCGACCACTACGGACGTGGAGCTGTTGGCGACGTGCTATGCGCAAGCGGGTCCGCGCGCGTCGATGCACCTGCTCGGCGACTTCGCGGTGGTCATCATCGATACACGCGGTCGAATCTGTTGCTGGCGGGACCACCTCGGCGTGAAACCGCTCTACTACTGGATCGGTGACGACTGGGTAGTGATCGGGTCGGAACTGCGCCAGATTATGGCGCACCCTGACGCTCCATGGGCAGCGAACATCGGTCTGCTCGGTGAGTACCTGAGTGGATGGGTTGAGAGCACGACCGCGACCGTGATCCAAGGCGTGCACCGTGTACCAGCAGCGCACGGCTTGGTGATCAGCAGGGAAGGTGCTCGCAGCTGGCGTTACTGGATGCCACCGTTCGAAGACCGGATCGAGTTGGACACCTTGGCCGACTACGAGGAGCAGTTCCGGTCACTATTCACCGAAGCCGTTCAGTGCCGCCTGCGCGCGGTGGGACCCGTCGGCGTCGAACTTAGCGGCGGCCTTGACTCGACATCGGTCACTGCGATGGCGGCACGGCTGGTCAGCTTCGGGAGGGTGTCGGTGACAGATGTGCTCGCCCACTCGTGTGTATTCCCGTGGAGCGGGCGGGCCGACGAAAACCACTACATTCGGGAGGCGGTCAATCATTTAGGCCTCGACTGGACCGCAATCGTCGATGACGGTGAGCGCCCGGCCTGGGCATGGGATGACGCGTTGTTCTGGTCTGACATTCCGCTGCCACCAGATGGTCCGGCTCATGTAGACCTCTGCCGGTCCGCTCGCGACCGGGGCTGTTCGGTGGTCTTGACGGGACACGGCGGTGACCACTGGTTCGACCCATCCCCTTACGCGCTACCTGAGCTTATCGAAGATCACCGCTTCGCCACCGCGTGGCGCATGGCGAGAGGCTTCACCGGAGCCGGGCTCCGCGCGTCGACGTCGCTTCTCCTCAAAGCCGCTGTCGCACTGAATAGACCGTCGTGGATGCATCGTCCCGGTGCGCCGAAGCGCGCGGCCGCGGTAACAGGTGGTGCCCGCGTCGAGGCGAGGCTCGATGCGCGCCGATCTCCGGGTCGCCTCCCGCGAGCGTTCCGTCGGCTGCGCGCGCAACGCCACTTCGAACATTGCGCTGGAGGTTACGACGCAATGTCGTTCGAGATCTTCGATCGAACGGCCGCGCTCGCCGGAGTGGAGTACCGGCATCCGTATTTCGATCGACGTCTCGTCGAGTTCGGGTGCCGGGTGCCGGTCACGGTGCACGCCACGCCGACGCTGAATCGGCGCCTGCAGCGCGAGGCTCTCCGTGATCTCCTCCCGGCTGGCGTTGCAGCACGACGAACCAAGGCTCGATTCAGTGAAGTCTGGCTGCGGGAGGTCGATCGTCATCTCCCCAACGCCTCCTGGCCGGATACGCACGTGGTACGGAACGGATGGGTCGATCTTCGTGAGGCCCGAGCTGGGATGGCGCGGACGCGTGCCGAGATTGCCGGACCGCGGGGTGCCGGCCAGATTTTTTTCCTGTGGGGCATGGTGCAGGTCGAGTCGGTGCTGCGAGCGTTGAGTGAGCTACCGGACCGCTCCAATCCGGACCATGGCATGGCTGCGGACGAGCATCCAGACGCTCAAGCACAACGCCGCTCCTGAGCCACGGGACGATGAGGTATTCACTGCCGTCGCCGGCCCCGTCGTGCCTCGCGGATGGCGTATCCAAAGCGGGCCAGCCTGGACCGGTGACGCCTGCACGTACTGCGGGTCGGGCAAGACGAGCGCGCGGAGGTAAGCCGCCTTATCGCCCAGGCGCGGTAAGGCACGCAGTGTGGACAGAGCCTGTGCCGTGAAGGTCTTGTCGGCATGGGTGTAAAGGTTCA
>JALZCN010000665.1 GCA_030863045.1 Actinomycetota bacterium
GAACGGTCCGGACCAAATTGAGGTTGATCTGCGGCATCTGAGCATCGCTTTGACGACGTGCTTTGCTGGCCGCCTTACGGTAGCTAGTAGACTTCGATAGTATCGAACATGTGTTCGATACTGATCCGTCCGGCGGCGATCCGCCGCCCTTCTAGATCTTCACATCATGGGATGGAACAACCCGCCGGTACGGTGGGCGGATCTGGAGCGGGCGCTGTCTGGGCGACTCGCCGGATCCAGGCCGGGGCACCGTGATGAGGAGCATCCCGGTGACGGTGGAGACAGTCCGGCGTGGACACGTCACCGGGATCGCTACCAGCCGCCGCCGCGACACACGCCGGCCCAGCTCACAGAGACCCAGCGCATCCCCTACGCCGAGCTGCACTGTCACTCCAACTTCAGCTTCCTGGATGGGGCCAGCCACCCCGAGGAACTGGTCGAGGAGGCGGCCCGGTTGGGTTTGGACGCGATCGCGATCACCGATCACGACGGGATGTACGGGGTGGTGCGCTTTGCCGAGGCGGCCCGCGAGCTGGGCGTCAAGACCGTGTTCGGGGTGGAGCTCAGCCTCGGCCTCACCGCACCACAGAACGGGATACCCGACCCGGAAGGCGAGCATCTGCTCGTGCTGGCCCGCGATCCCGAGGGGTACCGCAGGCTGTCCCGGGTGATCAGTGACGCCCAGATCGCCGGGAAGGAGAAGGGCAGGCCGATCTATGACCTCGATGCGGTGGCGGCCACCGCAGGCGGGCACTGGGTGGTGCTCACCGGTTGCCGCAAGGCAGCGGTGCGCCGGGCGCTGGAGCGGGAAGGTCCGGCCGCCGCGTCCGCACAGCTACACCGGCTGACCGAGCTGTTCGGCACCGACCACGTCGTCGTCGAGCTCACCGCCAACGGCTTGGCCGACGACACCGAGCGCAACGACGTACTTGCCGCGCTGGCCACCGCACACGGGATTGGCACCGTCGCCACCACCGCTGCGCATTACGCCACCCCGTCCCGGCACCGGTTGGCCACCGCCCTGGCCGCGGTCCGGGCCCGGCGCAGCCTGGACGAGATGGACGGTTGGCTGCCGGCCGCAGCGACGGCGCACCTGCGCTCCGGTGCCGAGATGGCCGACCGGTTCACCCGCTGGCCCGGAGCGGTCGAGCGGGCCGCCGCCCTTGGTCGAGAGTGCTCCTTCGACCTGCACCTGCTGGCGCCGGATCTGCCGCCGTTCGACATCCCCGGCGGTCATACCGAGGCCAGCTGGCTGCGCGAGCTCACCTGGCTCGGGGCAGCGACCCGCTACGGCAGCTACGACGAGCGTCCCGGTGCCTTCCACCAGATCGAGCACGAGCTGGCCGTCATCGAGGAAAAGAACTTCCCCGGCTACTTCCTCATCGTCCACGACATCGTGGCGTTCTGCCGGCGGGCCGACATCTTTTGCCAGGGCCGTGGCTCGGCGGCCAATTCCGCCGTCTGTTACGCGCTAGGCATCACGAGTGTCGACGCGGTGGCGATGGACCTGCTCTTCGAGAGGTTCCTCGCGCCGGACAGGGACGGCTACCCCGACATCGACCTGGACATCGAGTCCGACCGCCGGGAGGAGGCCATCCAGTACGTCTACCAGAAATACGGCCGTGACCGCGCCGCTCAGGTCGCCAACGTAATCACCTATCGGGCGCGCTCGGCGGTGCGGGACGTGGCCAAGGCGCTGGGCTACTCGACCGGCACCCAGGACGCCTGGAGCAAGCAGATCGATCGGTGGGGGCCGCTGAACCGGGCCGGAGCAGAGACCGACATCCCTGAACCGGTGCTGGCGCTGGCGGCCGAATTGGAAGGATTCCCCCGGCATCTGGGCATCCACTCCGGTGGCATGGTGATCTGCTCCCGGCCAGTAGCCGAGGTCTGCCCGGTGGAGTGGGCGCGGATGGACAACCGGTCGGTGGTGCAGTGGGACAAAGATGACTGCGCGACGGCCGGTCTGGTCAAGTTCGATCTGCTCGGGCTCGGGATGCTCTCCGCGCTGCACTACGCGGTTGACCTGGTGGCCCGCCACTACCGGCACCGGATACAGCTGTCGGACCTGCAGCCCACCGACCCGGCCGTCTACGCGATGCTGGCCCGGGCCGATTCGGTCGGGGTGTTCCAGGTGGAGTCCCGCGCGCAGATGGCCACCCTGCCCCGGCTCAAACCGCGCTGTTTCTACGACCTGGTGGTCGAGGTCGCGCTGATCCGCCCCGGCCCGATCCAGGGCGACTCGGTGCACCCCTACATCCGGCGCCGCAACGGCCAGGAGGCCTGGGACTACGACCACCCGCTGCTGGCCAACGCGCTGCGCAAGACGTTGGGTGTGCCGCTGTTTCAGGAGCAGCTGATGCAGATGGCCATCGACATCGCCGACTTCTCCGCCGCTGAGGCTGACGAGCTGCGCCGCGCGATGGGCGCCAAACGCTCCACCGAGCGGATGGAACGGCTCCGTGGACGGCTATATGAAGGCATGGCACGGCATGGGATCCGCGGCGAGCTTGCCGAGAAGATCTACGCCAAACTGCTGGCCTTCGCCAATTTCGGTTTTCCGGAAAGCCACTCGATCAGCTTCGCCTCACTGGTCTACTACAGCGCCTGGTTCAAGCACTATTACCCAGCCGCGTTCTGCGCTGCCCTGCTGCAAGCCCAACCGATGGGCTTCTACTCCCCACAGTCGTTGATCGCCGACGCGCGACGGCACGGCGTCATCGTGCGAGGCCCGGACATCAACGCCAGCGGGGTGCACGCCGGGTTGGAACCCGCTGCGGAGGGCGCGCCGGAGCAGGCGGTGCGCCTG
>JALZCN010000667.1 GCA_030863045.1 Actinomycetota bacterium
CGAACCTGCGACCTCTGGGTTATGAGTTGGCACGCAGCCGTCTCACAAGGTCCCACCCATACCGCCAATATGTCAGGTGACCAGCCCGCTGGGCGAGGCTGCCGTCTCAGCGCTGTCACCCAATACCACCGCATGGCATAGCGTCCTGGTCACAAATCTGGTCACCCGGGAGGCTGAGAACCCCCGCCCCGACCCTGCAGGCGCCACCCAACCCTGGTCGCGGTCGTGGTCCGAATGCCAAGGCGCAGAGCGTCTGCTTAGGGACCCGGGCAGTTGCTCTTGGATATGGCTCCCCAGCCCAGATCCTCAGCGTCGTCGGGACCGGTTGGTGGGCGGCTACGGTTGTCCGCCGCGGCGGAGACTGGGTTGAGTTGCGCAAGCTCGGCTGCCATCAGGTCCAGTGTCGCGCCGCGATGTTGTTTGATGCACATGTTCGTCTTAGACCAGGCCTCACATCACCACAGGCGGATACCACCTCGACCGGGAGACGAGGTTAAAGGTTACGCATAGCTACAGGCCTTCACTTTTAGTGCGTCGTCTACAGATGTAGAAACTTTCTGCGATCAGGTAGTTCGATGTAACCAAACCACGTGATTCAGACAATCTAGAATTCTTGATCACAACGGACTGCACAATCTGGACACGTGGAGAGGCGGTATACATCGTCTGAAGTACGTCGAAATGCAGTAAATACATAGGATAAACTACATGAAAGCGAGAATGTCGACTTCCGCTAATCGGCATATGCTAGTAGAACAACTCGGTTTGAGTGTTGCACTAGCGTTTCGCGTGTACGGCTGATTTTTGGCTGGCGCAATTCGCTTCTGCAACACTGCGGTTGCTAAACCGTTGGGTCGGCGTAAGGCCCTCAGGCCGCGAACCCGTATCACCAGAAAAGGGACAGGCGACCATGTCCGCATCCTACCCCGCACAGCGCTCCTTCGAAGACACCACGGAGAACGCCCTCCCCTCGCTGCTACACCCGTTTGCGCGGCACCACGCCCGGCTGCGTGAACGCGCGCACCGCGTAACCAAGCAGCGGCTCGCCTGGCGCGTGCAGGATGTCCTCGCGGGGTGCGGCCTGATCCAGGTCGACTACAGCATCGCTTGCGGCCGTGTCGTCCACATTCCAGAAGTGGCTTCGGTGGTCATCGGCCCCACGTCGAGGCTGAAAATTCGCCTCTTGCCCGGCCAGATGCCCGAGGACTTCACCGCAAAAGCCCCGACGATCGAATACCACCTCGGGGTGCCTGTTAGGATTGCCCAGCTCGAACCCCCCTTCCTCGAACTGCACTTGCTGCCCCCGTTGCAGCACACCGATGAAGACGCCTCGACTGGTGGGCTGAGAGTGTGAATGTCGCTATATCGCCTCGACATCCTCGCCGAATCGGTGCTCGCTAGGCATCCCCTGCAGACACCACCAATCGAACCCAGCGCATATAGTTACATAGCGCGCCCTGCACATTGTCGAGACCGCCTACGGCCCTGATGACCACCCAGCCACGCTCGCCTAAGGCGAGACGCTGGGTCAACTGACCAGTCGACATAAAAGCTGGTCTCCAGTAATCACATCCGAAAGAAGTCTTCATCGTCGCTGAGCAGAGCCGCGGCGTAGGTGCATAGTCGCGACCAGCGAGGCGGAGCCCGTTATCGACCGCGCAAGTCCGCTCGGCCGACCCCGCGCGAGCACGACCGGCAGGCCGCGCGCAGCAGGCGGGAGCAGCCCGAGCGGGCGAGTCAGGATCACCGACCACTGTGGATCTAATCTATCCAATTCATGATCGTTCACGCGATGCTCTCGGACACCCTGCCGACGCCGAGCCACTGATCGCCGGCACGGTGCGCTACTGATCTCAGCGTCCGGAGGTGGAAGCTGGAAGGTTGTCTCGTCTTCAACAGCGGCCACGCCGGGCACAGTCTCGATCATGACACGCTGCGCACTCGGCACCGACCCGGTAATAACACCCACCGCGTGAAGCACCTGATCGACCCGCATCCCGACCGCCCGCAGCCGATCGGCAAGCTCGTCAATACGCGGCAGCTGATCGTCGTGGACGGTCACGGTAACCCTGTCATCCATCGTGTGCTTAGCCTACGCCGGTTGCCCCGGCGACCGGGTTACTGCAAGGGGCCTGGGTCAAACCCGCCCCTACATCCACCGAGGGAAGCGACAGCCGCGTGGCGGCCTGCACCACGGCCGACCACAGCGCGGCCCCGGTCGCACCCGTGGCCTCCGACCACAGCGCGGCGATGCCGGCCACATGCGGTGTCGCCATACTGGTGCCATTGATCGTGTGGTACCGCTTCGGCATCGGCCACGATGAATACACCGCCACACCCCGCCAGCGATATCAACTTGACCCCCCTCCACCGGGTTGCTTCGGGCGGAAAAGTTAGCGATGTTCAGTTCGGAGTCGACGGCCGCGACAGCCATGATCGATGGGCTGTTGGCCGGAACGCCGACAAAGCCCGGATTGCCGAAACTTCGCTTCGCGTTGTTGCCGGCCGCGGCTACGATCAGCGTGCCGGCATTCAGAGCCCGGCGACCGACGGCTTCATACGCCTGCGAGACGGCGCGGATGTCCGCGCCCAGGGACATAGAGATCACCCGGCAGCCGTTGGCGATAGCCCAGCTCATCCCGGCCAGGATGCTGCTGTGAACGCTGGCGTGTCGGCAAAGCGGGCGGCCACCTCCAGCGCAGTCTCGCCCGACCCACCGGTCGCCTCCTCATAGAGGTGGTCACGGCGTCGCGATAACCACGCAGGTAGTCAACCGACAACGGTGGGTGGCCGCTGATGGCGTAAAGGATCCGTTCGGGCTCGATGGCAACAATGCGCCGGTCTTGGGCGGCGGCGGCACTTATCGAGGCCACCTGGTTCGGGTCAGCCGCCACCACTGCGATGCCAAGCTCGACGAACACCGTCGCGTCCGCCGTCCTGGCCTGGCTAACGTCCAGGACGCTAGCCTCAAAGTCGGTGGTACTAGCGATGCTGCTGACCCCTGCCACCGAACGCAATGCCTCAGCGATGGCCGCCTGATCACCGTACACCTCATCGCTCATCACCACGACATAGCGCCCCGTCGTTTCCGCGACCCCGTCAGAGGACACCACGCCCTCATCCTGTTCAGCGCCTCCGCTGCCAACCGTCTTCTTCGAGCGAGTCATGGATTTCTACCCCTTTTGATGTCTGTGTTACTGAGGCCACCAACGTTTGCCCGACGCCGAAACGTCAAAGGCTCAGACAAGATCTCAACAGTGCCAGGAGACATGACAGGCCTCCCGGAATACCACGCCGCCCCGCGTATACCTAATCAGACGTATGCCCTGGGCGGGTCTGACCGACGAGGGCGCGATGGTCAGCGGTGCGATCAGCTTGATCAGGACCCGTCGTTCATGATCAAGCTGATAC
>JALZCN010000669.1 GCA_030863045.1 Actinomycetota bacterium
GTCCACAGCGGCAGCCACGGCCAGGTCGGCTCGAAAACCAAGTGGGCCAACAGGCTGGTTATCGCGACGGTGAGCGTCGCATAGGAGGCGTTGAACAGCAGCTTGGACCAGTTGTCGCGGCGCAGCAGCCGGGCGATGACCACCACACCGACGTAGGCAGCCAGCACGATCGGGCCCGGTAGGTACAACAGACCGATAACCAGCGGGATCTCGGTGGGAGTGATCAGTGCGGTATCGCGGCGGACCTCGACCTCGATCGCCAGCCGTCGGGCGATCCCGAATGCCGCCGCCAGCCCGACGCCGCCGAGCAGCGTGCCGAGGCTTGGGTTGACGGGATCGGTGCCCACCACGGCAACGCCGGCTACCCCGGCGGTCAAGGTGAGGGCAGCGACGAAGGCGGTCGAGGCCATGGCTCGCCCACGCGACAGCAAGGCGCCATAAGGGCGCCACTTGGCATTCACATGGGCCTCCAACAGCAACTCAGGGGCGGTATCCTCCCCCGCCTACGGCCCCGGCCAGTGCGTACTGTTGGTGAACTGGGCGGGTGACTGGGAACTCAGCCGACCCCCGCTCCGTACTGGCCGATCTCGACACCGCGGGGACAGCCCGCGGATGCGGGCGCGATGGTGCAGACGGAGGTCATATAAAGCTCCTGCTACTCGACGTTCCGGGCTACGTGGTGGTAACAGCGAGTTAAAATTCATTCACTCACTTGGGTGTAGCATAACCGCTTTAGTGTTGATCCGCCACTTCATCAATCCGATGCGCGACCAGCGGTCGATCGGGAGGCCGGAAAGGAAAGCCACTTCCGGCCCAATGTCACTGATCGCTATCGCGCGATGTCGATATTGTCACCGACGACGTCCTGCTCTTCCGCTCACCGCAACTGGCCGACCACGTAACGACGCGGCGCGATAGACCTGTCCTCAGCGACCGGCTCAGTTCTTGGGATGCACCACCAGCGCGCTGCCACCACCACGACGCACCGGCTCTGCTGCCGCGAGGACCTCGCCGGAGCAGAGGAACTCCAGGCCAGTCGCCGCACCGATCTCCGGAATCATTGAGAACTGCTGGCCACGTGCCTTCAATGCCGCCTCGTACAGGTCGAGGAAGGCAGGTTCAGCTTCAGTGGATGCACCATTGCGTTGACTGGCCCGCGGCGCCGCTATTGCATCATCGAGGCTCATGCCCAAATCGAGCCGATTCACCAGGATCTGCAGCACCGTGGTGATGATCGTCGCGCCGCCCGGCGACCCGAGTGCGAGAAACGGCCGGTTGTGCCGGAGGATGATCGTCGGAGCGAGTGAGCTTCGTGGCCGCTTGCCCGGCCCGGGCAGATTCGGGTCCGGCTGGTCCCCCTGGGTGGGGGCGAAGTCGAAGTCGGTCAGCTCGTTGTTGAGCAGGAAACCGCGGCCGGGCACGACGATCCCGCTGCCACCGGTCCGCTCGATGGTCAGCGTGTAGGCCACCACGTTGCCCCACCGGTCGCTGGTCGCCAGGCTGGTCGTGTTCTGGCCTTCCAACGACGGCCCGCCGGCTGATCCGCTCGACGCCGGACAGCTTTGGTAGTCGCCATCCGGGTTGCCCGGCGGCACCGGATTGGTCGCGGTGTGCAGCGGGTCGATGAGGCAGGCCCGCTCTGCGGCGAAGCCGGGCGAGAGCAGTTGCGCCAGCGGCACACTGACGTCTTTCGGATCACCGATGTAGCGGTTGCGATCGGCGAAGGCATGCCGGGTTGATTCCAGGTAGACGTGCACCGCAGCAACCGGGTCGGATGCAGAGGGCTTGAAATGCGACAAGATATTCAGCGCCTCGCCGACCGTCGCGCCCCCCGAGGACGGCGGACCCATGCCGTAGACGTCCAAGCCCTTATACCGCACATGCGTTGGCTCGCGCGCAATCACCCGATAAGCCGCGAGATCGGACACGCTCATCAAGCCTGGGCGGGCGTTGTAGCGGTCTGGTGCCACCAGCGGTGGGCGGCGCACCGTTTCCACGATGTCCCGCGCGAGCTCCCCGTGGTACAACCAGTTCACGCCATGGCGAGCGAGCTGCCGGTAGGTCCGAGCCAAGTCGGGATTGCGCAACATGCTGCCAATCGCGGGTGGCCGGCCGCCGGGTAGGAACAACGCCGCTGTGGAGTTGAAGTAGGCGAAGCGGGCCGCATTGTCCGCCGTCTGTTGGTGGAAAGTGGCGTCCACGACAAACCCACGCTCGGCAACCCTGATCGCCGGCTGCAGTGCCTTCTCCAGGCTGATCGTGCCCCACCGGTTCAGTGCCTGTGCCCAGGTGGCCGGCGTACCGGGAACCCCCACGGACAGGCCACTGGTGACGGCGTCGGCCAACGGCAGCGGCTGCCCGGTGACCGGATCGATGAACGCGGTGCTGCGCACTGCGTGCGGCGCGGTTTCGCGGCCATCGAGGGTGAAGACCCGCCGCGTGTCAGCCTGATAGTAGACAAAGAATCCGCCGCCGCCGATGCCGGCGGAGTACGCCTCGGTGACTCCCAGCGTCGCAGCGGCTGCCACCGCGGCGTCGACGGCATTGCCGCCCCGGCGGAGCACGTCGAGGGCCGCTTCGCTGGCATCACCATCGACGGTGGCAACCGCACCGCCAGTGCCCACGGCCACTGCTTCGCTGGAATCCTGTGACACCGCTGCGCCGGATGGCTCAGCCGCCGCCGGGGTGACAATGCTCAAGGCCGCGACAATGCCGATGATGGCTATGACGGCGATCGCACGAAGGCGCCCCACGATGGCCCTGAGTATGAAGTGTGGCCTTCCACCACACAAGAGTGATCCAACGCGGTGAGGATGTGCCCGAATGGGCGCGCGCAGGACGAGCCGCTCACAATGTCTGGCACTGTGGGAACAGGGGCGACCTGCCCGCCGCAAGGAGGGAGGCGGTGTGCCAGCTCAGCCCGAGCCCGTCGGGAACGGCATTCTGGCGCCGTGAGACACGCCTAGAAAGTCCAGGCATATGGCGGCCCCTACCGGGTGTGAGACCACCACGGCAGTGGCCTCGACGGACGCGAGAGGTCCATCGTGAGCACTGATTCTGCCAGCAACGCACTACCGCCAGCTCCCGGTGGTCGACGGTGTGCTCGACGAGGCGGACGGTGGCCTCGTCCAGGTCAGCGGGCGCTTCACGGAGGTTCCGCATGGTGCCGCTGGTCATAGGTGCCTCCTTGGGCGGATCTCGTCCGGCTCGCCGGTCAGCCGAGCCACTCCACGTGTTCCTCAGACAGCACACGGGCTGACTCTCGTCCAGCAGTATCACGCAGCTGCGGTCGACGTGCGGATCAAACTCGATCGTCCCGTCGAGTTTGCGCACGACCAGATTGGCGAATCCGGCCGGTCCCCGATGCAGCGCACAGCTTGCGTGGATCACACGGCGATTCCCGCCGTCGGGGGCGCTCATGTGCTTACCGTCGCCCCGGAATGGAACGATGGCCAGGGTCTCACTGTCGCCTCCTGCCGGGGTGGAGAAGCAGGCGACAGCAGGAGGAGGGGATGAAACGGGCTGACTTCGCCGCAGAGCTGGCGCGCCGACGCGCCCACGCTGACCTAAGCCTGGCCGACCTCGCTAACCGCGCACACCTACACCGTGGGTACGCAGGCAACATCGAGCACGGACACCGCTGGCCTACTGAGACCGTCGCGCGCGCCCTGGACGCGGACGGAACGCTGCTGGCCACCTGGGAGGCAGCAGACCGCGTCCCGCACGTGCGAGGCACCCGCGACAACAACGAGCAGCCAACAGAGCTACCGGAGCTGGCCGCCCGAGCGCAGGCCAGCAACGTCGGGGCGACCACCCTGAACCTGCTGGACCTCAGCGTGGACAGAATGGCGCGGGCCTACACCCGCACACCACCCGCGGAGCTACTTCGCGACGTGCGCGCCAGCGCCTGCTAGATCGGCTCCCTACTGGACGGCCGGGCCACGCTGGCCCAGCGCCGTCGATTGCTCACCACGGCCGGATGGCTCGCACTGCTCGCCGCCACCCTGCACGTGGATCTCGGACAGCGGACCGCGGCGGGCGCCGCACGCGGCGCCGCCGGATCACTCGGACGCGAGACCGAGCACGACGAGATCGGCGCATGGGCCTGTGAGGTCGACACGTGGACAGCGCTGGTCGACCAGGACTGGTCACGCGCCGCATCACTGGCCACCGCAGGCGAGACGCTCGCACCGGCAGGCAGCCCCGCCGCGGCCCAGCTGGCCATGCAGGCCGCGCGGGCAGCCACCCGCCTCGGTGACGGACCGGAGGTGCGGGCCGCGCTGCGCCGGGCCGCAGTGGCGCTGGAGCAGCAGTCGCAGGAGCGGCCCCCGGACCATCACTTCCACGTGGACCCAGCCAAGTTGGGGCTGTACACCGGGACGGCGTTGTCGTGGCTTGGTGACCCGGCCGCAGAAGACATCGCCCGGCACGCCGCCGCACGCTACGAGACCGGCGGGCGGCCCCGCCGGTTGGCGACGGCCTACCTGGACCTCGGAC